>NZ_JACVUD010000024.1:0-49204 GCF_016624905.1 Stenotrophomonas sp. S49
GGGGGGGTGGGGGGGGTTGGTTTTTTTTTTTTTGGGGGGGGGGGGGGGCCCCCCCCCCGGCGACGCGCTCACGGCTGCTGCAGCTCCAGCAGTTCGCCCACCAACCCCACTTCGCCGCGCTCCACCCACACCCGCAGGCGCGTGCCGTGGTCGATGCGCAGCGCCCAGCACAGCGATAGCGGCAGGCCACAGACCAGCGACAGCACCATGCGCAGCGGTCCGCCATGGCTGACCACCACGGTCGGCGCGGCGTCCTCCTCGTCCAGCAGACGGTCCAGTGCGCGCGCGATGCGGCGCTCGAAATGCCCCCAGCTTTCGCCATGCGGCGGCGGGAACGCATGCGGATCGGCATGGAACGCGGCCAGCGCATCTTCCGGCAGATCGAACAGGCTCTGCCCATCCCAGTCACCGAAATCCAGTTCCTCCCATTCCTCGTCGGCGTCCACGTCCAGCCCGCGCGGAGTGGCCAGCGCCATGGCGGTGTGCAGCGAACGCAGGCGCGGTGAGCTGATCACCCGCTGCCATTCCTGCGCGGCGTAGGCATCGACCAGTTCCTGCGGCAGGCGGGCCAGCTGCGGTGGGTCGGTGCGGCCGTCCAGGAACTCATCGCGACCATTGGCGGCGTGGCGGACCAGATCGAGGATCATGCGCAGGTCCTGAGCGGGCAGCGCGGAAACAGCGGGGAACAGCGGGACATCGGCAACGGCACCACGGGAGCGAGGGGATATTCTACGGGTACGGGAAATGCAGTCGAGCAAGCTCGACTCTACTTCGGGGCGTGATGGCGTAGACTGCGCGCACTTCCAGGTGACCTGCGGCCTTGGCTGGCAGGTTGAAACGGGAAGCCGGTGACGCGTGGCAACACGCCAGGCCGGCGCTGCCCCCGCAACGGTAAGCACGTCAGTTCCAGGCAATACGCCACTGTGCCGCGCGCACGGGAAGGCGCCTGGACGATGGCCTTGGTGCCATCAGGCGGCAAGCCCGGAGACCGGCCCGGAAGCCTCAGGTCGCGATGCGGTGGGCATGGCGCTGGATGACCGCGGCGCCTGCTGCGGCATCGGCGCGTGCCTGCCCTCGTGGCTCCTCCCCTTCGCCGCGCGGGCGTGCGCGGCCCCCGGAGTTCCCCCGATGAAGCCGCAGTCCCGATTGCTGTTCCTGGCCGTGCTGGCCGCCCTGCCCACGCTGGCACTGGCCGATGAAGCCGCCGATGCGCTCGACCCCATCCTGGTCACCGCCACCCGTACCCCTATCGCCCTGCAGGACAGCATCGCGCCGGCGCAGGTGATCGACCGCGAACAGATCGAGGCCAGCCAAGCCACCTCGCTGCAGGAACTGCTGGCCGGCCGCGCCGGCATCAACCTGACCAATGCCGGCGGCCTGGGCAAGCAGACCTCGCTGTTCCTGCGCGGTACCAATTCCTCGCACACGGTGGTGCTGGTCGATGGCGTGCGCATCAACAGCGCCGACCTGAACCTGGCCATGTTCCAGGACCTGCCGCTGGCGCAGATCGAGCGCATCGAGATCGTGCGCGGCCCGCAGTCCAGCCTGTACGGTGCCGATGCCATCAGCGGCGTCATCCAGATCTTCACCCGCCGCAATGCCGGCAACTTCGCGCCGCACTTCCAGCTGGGCGGTGGCAGCAATGGTTTGCGCCAGGCCAGCGGCGGCATCGGCGGCAGCGGCAGGAATGGCTGGTTCGGCGCCGACATCGCCTACCAGCACAGCGACGGCATCGATGCCTGCCGGGGTTCGGCCACTCTGTTCACCGGCTGCTTCGCCGATGAGCCTGATCGCGATGGCTACCGCAATCTGTCCAAGAGCCTGCGCGGTGGCTACAGCTTCAACGAACAGTGGACGGTGGAAGGCAGCGCCCTGCGCGCCGATGGTGAGAACCACTACGACGGCTACTACAACTACTCGGAAACCCGCCAGCAGGTACTGGCCGGCAAGGTGCGTTACACACCCTCCGAGCGCCTGGCGCTGACCGCCAACGTCGGCCGCAGTGACAACGAGTCGGACAACTTCGGCGACTTCGGTGTGCGTGGCAGCGCGCAGACGCACCGCGACAGCGCGTCGCTGCAGGCCGACATCGGCGTGGCCGACGGCCAGCTGCTGAGCACCGGCGTGGACTGGAGCCAGGACAACCTGGATGGCAGCAGCGCCGGCTACCTGGTCGACAGCCGCCGCAACACCGGCGTGTTCGTGCAGTACCAGGCGCGCTTCGGCCGCCACCAGCTGCAGGCCAGCGCACGCAACGACGACAACCAGCAGTTCGGCAACCATGCCACCGGCAGCCTGGGCTGGGCGATGGAGCTGGGCCACGGCCTGCGCGTGAACGCCAGCTACGGCACCGCGTTCAAGGCACCGACCTTCAGCGATCTGTACGACCCGTGGAGTGGCGTGCCGACGCTGGATCCGGAGAAATCCAAGAGCGCCAACATCGGCGTTTCCCAGCACGGCCAGGGCTGGCACTGGGGCCTGGATGTGTATGAAACCCGCATCGACGATCTGATTACCTACGACGCGGCCACCTTCATGATGCAGCAGGTGGAAAAGGCGCGTATCCGCGGCGCGGAACTGACCGGTGGTGCAGTGCTGGCCGGCTTCGACATCAACGCGCAGCTCAGCTTCACCGACCCGCGCAACCGCACCGCCGGCAGCAGCCAGTTCGACAACTGGCTGGCGCGCCGCGCACAGCAGACCGCGCGCCTGGACGTGGACCGCCGCTTCGGCGACTTCCGCGCCGGCCTGACCGTGCAGGGTGCCGGCAAGCGCTTCGACGATGCCGACAACGCCGTGAAGGTAGGCGGCTACGGCCTGCTGGACCTGCGTGCCGAGTACGCGCTTACTCCGGCTTGGTCGGTGCTGGCGCGCGTGGCCAATGTGTTCGACCGCCAGTACGAAACCATTGCCTGGTTCAACCAGCCGGGCCGCGAGTACCAGCTGAGCATGCGCTACCAGCCGAAGTGATCGGTTGACGCGCACACGATGGCGCCGGGCCACGCCCGGCGCCATCGATGCATCACGCGGTTGGCAGGTCGGCGACCAGGCCCGGCAGTTCGCGCAGGTCGTCGATCACCGCCACGGCCTGCGCGGTGTGCAGGTCCAGGCCGCGCGGGTAGCCGTAGCGCACCAGGGCGATCGGCATGCCAGCGTCCTGCGCGGCGCGGTAGTCGGTGAGCGAATCGCCCACCATCAGGCACTGCGCGACCGGCAGGCCAAAGTGCGCGGCGATATACCGCAGCGGTTCACCGCTGGGCTTGCGCTGCGGCAGTGAATCACCGCCCAGCACCAGGGCAAACGCATCGCCGATGCCCAGGTGCTGCAGCAGCGGCGGCACCAGAGCGGCCGGCTTGTTGGTGCAGATCGCCAGCGGCACCTGCCGCGCACGCAGCTGCGCCAGCGCTTCGGGCACACCGTCATACAGGCGCGGGCTGCGCAGCAGGCAGTCGCGGTAGTGCACCATGAACACCGGCATCACCTGTGCCAGGTCCATTTCGCGACCGGCCGCCTGCACCGCCTGTTCCACCAGCCGCCGCACGCCATCACCGATCCAGCCCAGCACGGTTGCTTCGGCCACGCGTGCCAGCCCGATGTCTTCCAGCGTGCGGTTCAGCGCCTCGGCGATATCGGCAGCGCTGTCCACCAGCGTGCCGTCCAGGTCGAACACTACCAACGGATAGGGATGGGACAAGAGACGGTACCTGTACGACGTGGGCCGCCCAGTGTACTCCTGCGGGTCTGCCGATCCGCTCAGCCTATCCGCCGCGCGCGGGTAGCCAGGAACGCGGGCAGGTAGCGTTCGATCAGCACCCGCGGGCGCGGCTGCCAGTCTTCCATGAAGCGCTCGATCACGAACCCTGCGTCCAGCTGGCCGCCGATCAGATCGCCCAGGCTGTGGCCGAACGTCATCGCCTCGCCACGCGCCTGCTTGGCCTGCCGCTCGTCCGCGGGCAGGTCTTCCAGATCGGAATAGGGAATGGCGAAGCGTGGGCGCATCAGGCCCTGTTCGGCCAACGGCGGATCGTCGCTGCCCACGAACAGCACCGGGTTGTAGAAGCTGGCCAGCAGCAGGCCATCACGCGCCAGCACGCGGTGGCACTCGGCCCAGACCGGCCGCACGTCGGGCACGAACAGGTTGGACACCGGATGGAACACCACATCGAAGCTGCCATGGCCGAAGGCCTGCAGGTCACGCATGTCGCCCTGCACCGCCTGCAGGCGCAGGCCATCGCGTGCGGCCACCGCACGGTCCAGCGCCAGTTGCTGCTCGCACAGGTCGAACACGGTCACATCGGCGCCGGCAGCGGCCAGCACGGGCGCCTGCTGGCCGCCGCCGGAGGCCAGGCACAGGATGCGGCGACCACGCACATCGCCCAGCCAGTCCAAGGGCAGCGCCCGCGGGGTCAGGTGTACCTGCCAGCGCCCAGTACGGGCGGCGGCGATGGTCTCCGCATCCACCGGCTGGGCCTGCGGCGGCGCCTGCTGCGCGTGCAGTTCCCAGCTCGTACGACGGTGATCCCTCACTACCGTTCCATGGTTCATGCGCTCTCCTTGCCCGTCGGTTGCCAGTCGAGGTCCTGGAAGGCCGGATCGTGCTCGAAGCAGCCGGCCAGGAAATCCAGGAATCGGCGCATGATAGCGGGCTGCTGTCGACGCGATGCGTAGACGGCATGAACGCCCAGCTCGTCCAGCTGGTAGTCCGGCAGCACGGCCACCAGCGCGCCACTGCGCAGCAGCGGCGCCACCTGGTAGCTGGGCAGCATGGCGATGCCCGCATTGGCGCGTACCGCTTCCACCAGCAGCGATGCCTCGTTCGCACTGATATTTCCGCCCACCGCCACCGACAGCGCACGGCCATCGCGGTGCAGGTGCCAGAGGCTGCGGCCCACGTAGTGGTGGGTCAGGCAGTTGTGCGCGGCCAGGTGTTCCGGCGCGGTGGGCGTGCCGTGTGCCTGCAGGTACGCCGGGCTGGCGCACAGCACCGACCTGCAGGTTGCCAGGCGCCGCGCGATCAGGCCCGGATCGATCTGCCGCGCGATACGCACCGCCAGGTCCACCCGCTCTTCCACCAGGTTCACCATGCGGTCCACCAGCAGCAGTTCGATGCGTGCGGCCGGGTGGCGCTGCACGAACGCCGCCACCGCGCGGGCCAGATGGCTCTGCCCGAACGACACGCTGGCGGTGATCCGCAACGTGCCGTGCGGTTCCGGGTCGTCGCTGGCCAGCTCGCCCTGCAGTTCCTCGCCGATGGCCAGCATCTGCCGGAAGCGCGCCAGTGCCGCCTCACCGGCCGCGGTCAGGCTGATGCGACGGGTGGTCCGGTGCAGCAGGCGCGCGCCCAGCCAGCCTTCGGCTTCGGCCAGATAGCGGCTGACCATCGCCCGCGACATGTCCAGCACCTCGGCGGCGGCGGTCAGGCTGCCACGCTCGGCCACCTCGACAAACACGGTCATGGCGGTCAATCGGTCCATATGCTCTATCCATGCAACAAACAAGCGCGTTATACGCTGTTTTTCGATCAACTGCAGCCGCCTACAGTGGGCCCGTACCCCAACCCACTGCCCCACGGAGTCCTGCCATGAAGATTGCCCTCGTCGGCGCCACCGGCAACATCGGCCGCCAGATTGCCCGCCACGCCCTGGCCCACGGCCACCAACTGACCGTGATCGTGCGCAGCGCGCAGAACCTGCCCAGCGAACTGGCCGGCGCCCACCCGGTCATCGCCGCGCTGGATGACCGCGACGCGCTGGCTGCCGCCATTGCCGGCCACGATGTGCTGGCCAGTGCCTATGGCCCGCGCCCGGGCGATGACATCGGCCAGATCGCCACCGTCGCCGGCCAGCTGGTGGCCGCTGCCCGCCACGCCCAGGTGCCGCGCGTAGTGGTGGTCGGCGGCGCCGGCAGCCTGGAAGTGGCGCCGGGCGTGCAGCTGGTCGACACCCCCGGGTTCCCCGAGGCTTACAAGCCGTACGCACTGGCCGCGCGTGAAGCGCTGAAGCAGCTGCAGGCCGTGGAGGACATCGACTGGACGTTCTTCTCGCCGGCGGCGGAAATCGGCCCGGGCGACGAACGCGGCCAGTACCGCGTGCAGGCCAAGACCTTCCTGGCCGATGCCGAAGGCCACAGCCGCATCAGCTATGCCGACTACGGCGCCGCCTTCGTGGCGGAACTGGAAGCGGGCAAGTACCCGAAGCAGATCATCACCGCCGCGTATTGATACCGAAACCGTAGAGTCGAGCTTGCTCGACTGCCCCCCCCAAGAAAAATCCGTCGAGCAAGCTCGACGCTACCTCGACTGCTATCCCGTCGAGCAAGCTCGACGCTACGAGGAATCGCGCATGCGCAACGCTCTGCTGTTCTCCATGGCGCTGGCACTTGGCACAGCCAGCACACCACTGCTGGCCGCCCCCGCCGCGCCCGCTGCTGCCACCGCTGCAAAGTCACAGCTGCATCTGCAGACCTTCCACCCCGGGCCGCAGGCGATGTTCGCGGTGTCCTCGGTGCTGATCGAAGGGCGTCGTGATGCGCTCCTGGTCGATGCGCAGTTCGCTGCCAGCGATGCACGTGCGCTGGTCGAAAAGATCCGTGCCAGTGGCAAGCAGCTGACCACGATCTACATCAGCCATGGCGATCCGGATTACTACTTCGGCCTGGCCACGCTGCAGGATGCGTTCCCGCAGGCACGCATCGTCGCCACCGCGCAGACGGTGGCCCACATCCAGCAGACCCAGGCCGCCAAGCTGGCGTATTGGGGACCGAAAATGGGCGCCGACGTACCCGCGCGCATCGTCGTGCCCCAGGTGCTGGAAAGTGATGCACTGGTCCTGGAAGGCCAGCGCCTGCCGCTGATCGGCCTGGACGGGCCGACGCCGGACCGCAGCGTGCTGTGGGTGCCCTCGCTGCGCGCGATCGTCGGCGGAATTCCGGTGGTGGCGGGCGAACACGTGTGGATGGCCGACACGCAGACGCCGCAATCGCACGCGGACTGGCTGAAGACCCTGCAGCAGTTGCAGGCGCTGAAGCCGAGTGTGGTGGTGCCGGGACATTGCGCGCCGGGCGCGGCGCTGGATGCCAGTGCATTGCGCTTCACCGCCGACTACATCCGTGCATTCGATGTTGAAGCGGCCAAGGCCAAGGACAGTGCGGCGCTGGTGCAGGCCATGCGGGCGCGCTACCCGGCGCTGGCCGGTGTGGAATCACTGGAGCTGAGTGCGAAGGTGGCCAAGGGCGAGATGCAGTGGCCGTAAGGTAGGGGGGCTTTTGCAGGGCTGCGCCCTGCACCTGCTCACTGCAACGGCAACAGCAACGGCAACGTCAAAAGCGGGCTATCCGTGATATGGCGGGGGGGGGGGGGGGGGGCCCCCCAACCCCCCCCCCCCCCGCCTTCGACAGTTTGCTGCGGTCTGTCGGAACGGCGCGGGGTCGGATCCCGTTGCTGCGCAACGGGCTCTGACCCCATGTTTGACGACTAGATTTCTGTGGGATGGGTCGGGTCGTGTCCGAACAGTTCACCCTGCACCACCGGTTCCTTTTCGCGGAAACCGCCCAGGCCCACGCCCACCAGGCGGTAACGGGTATCGGCTGGCAGGTCCACGCGCGCGCGCAGTGCCAGGGCGATGTCACGCAGCTCCTGTTCCGATTCGGGTGGGCGCTCGGGGGTGAAGCTGCGGGTCAGGATGCGGAACTGGGCAGTCTTCAGCTTCAGCACTACGGTATGGCCAATGCGTTCGGTCTTGCGCGTGGCCTTCCAGGTCTTCTCTGCCAACTGCACGATCGCCTCGGCCAGGTCTTCCAGCAGCAGGTCTTCGGCGAAGGTGTCTTCGGAGGAAATCGACTGCACCTGCTGGTCCGGTTCCACCGGACGCTCGTCGATGCCACGGGCGCGGTTGTACAGGCTGCGGCCGAAGCTGCCGAAGGCTTCTTCCAGGTCCGGCAACGCCCATTGCCGCAGGTCGCCACAGGTGACGATGCCGCGCGCGGCCAGCTTGCCTTCCATCACCTTGCCCACGCCGGGAACCCGGTTCACCGGCAATGGCAACAGGAACGCGTCCACCCGCTGCGGCGGAATCACGAACTGGCCATCGGGCTTGCGCCAATCCGAGGCGATCTTGGCCAGGAACTTGTTCGGCGCGATGCCGGCTGAAGCAGTCAGCTGGGTTTCTTCGCGGATCTGCGCGCGGATGGTGCGGGCGATATCGGTCGCCAGTGCCATGCCGCTCTTCGGCTCGGTCACATCCAGGTAGGCCTCGTCCAGCGACAGCGGTTCGACCAGATCGGTATGGCGCAGGAAGATCTCGCGCACCTGCCGCGACACGGCCTTGTAGCGGGCGAAATCGGGCGGAACGAAGATCGCATCGGGGCACAGGCGCTCGGCACGCAGCGCCGGCATGGCCGAGCGCACGCCGAACACCCGCGCTTCATAGGACGCGGCGCACACCACTGAACGCGCGCCGCGCCAGGCCACCACCACCGGCTTGCCGCGCAGTGAAGGCGCGTCGCGCTGCTCTACCGACGCGTAGAAGGCGTCCATGTCAACGTGGATGATCTTGCGCAGTGCGTTCATGGTCGGCCGACATCATACCTGCACCGTACCCGTCCAGACGCTAAAGTATGGTCGTTGTGCATCAACGGGATGCGCGATTCCGGCGCAGAACACTACGCACGCGTACGGTGTGGCGGTTTGATTCCCGTTGCAACCGTCGTGCATCCTCGGGGACTTGTTGCCTTGTTTTCGCTTCCAGGAATGCGCTTTCCATGACTCGTCTCCACGCGTTCAACCGCGACCAGCTGCTGGCCAGCGCCCGCGGTGAACTGTTCGGCGCCGCCGCCGGCCGTCTGCCCAACGACCCGATGCTGATGTTCGACCGCATCACCGAAATCCGCGAGGACGGCGGACCGCATGGCAAAGGCATGGTGCGTGCCGAACTGGATATCCGCCCGGACCTGTGGTTCTTCGGCTGCCACTTCATCGGCGACCCGGTGATGCCCGGCTGCCTGGGCCTGGATGCCATGTGGCAGCTGACCGGCTTCTACCTGACCTGGCTGGGTGCCCCCGGCAAGGGCCGCGCCCTGGGCTGCGGCGAAGTGAAGTTCACCGGCCAGGTGCTGCCGGAAGCAAAGCTGGTGCGCTATGAAATCGACATCACCCGCGTGATCAACCGCAAGCTGGTGATGGCCCAGGCCGACGCCCGCATGTACGTGGACGACCGCGAAATCTACAACGCCCGCGACCTGCGCGTGGGCCTGTTCACCGAAACCGGGAGCTTCTGATGCGTCGCGTCGTCATTACCGGCATGGGCATCACCTCCTGCCTGGGCAACGATCTGGATACCGTGTCGTCGGCACTGCGCGACGGCCGCGCCGGCATCACCGCGCTGCCCGACCACGCTGAAGCCGGCCTGCGCAGCCAGATTGGCGGCCGCGTGGACATGGATCTGGATGCGCAGATCGACCGCAAGCAGAAGCGCTTCATGAGCGATGCGGCGGCCTTCGCGTACGTGGCCATGCGCGATGCGATCGCCGACGCCGGCCTTTCCCAGGAAAAGGTCAGCGCGCTGCGTACCGGCCTGATCGCCGGTTCCGGTGGTGGTTCCAGCGAATGGCAGGTGGGTGCGGTGGACCTGCTGCGCGCCCGTGGCGTGCGCAAGGTCGGCCCGTACATGGTGCCGCGCACGATGTGCTCGACCGTGTCGGCCTGCCTGGCCACCGCGTTCCAGATCAAGGGCGTCAGCTATTCGCTGTCGGCCGCCTGCGCCACCTCGGCGCACTGCATCGGCGCGGCCGCGGACATGATCCGCCACGGTGCGCAGGACATCATGTTCGCCGGTGGCGGCGAAGACCTGCACTGGTCGATGAGCGTGATGTTCGACGCGATGGGCGCGCTGTCCACCAGCTTCAACGACACCCCGGCCACCGCATCGCGCCCGTATGACAAGGACCGCGATGGCTTCGTCATTGCCGGCGGCGGCGGGATGCTGGTGCTGGAAGATTACGACCACGCCGTGGCCCGTGGTGCGCGCATCTACGCCGAACTGATCGGCTACGGCGTGACCTCCGACGGTGCCGACATGGTGGCACCGTCCGGCGAAGGCGCAGTGCGCTGCATGAAGATGGCGCTGCAGAACGTCGACCGTCCGCTGGATTACCTGAACACCCACGGCACCTCCACCCCGCTGGGCGATGTGACCGAGCTGGGTGCGATCCGCGAAGTGTTCGGCGATGCCGTGCCGCCGCTGTCGTCGACCAAGGCGCTGTCGGGCCACTCGCTGGGTGCGGCCAGCGTGCACGAGGCGATCTACTGCCTGCTGATGATGCGCGACGGCTTCGTGGCCGGTTCGGCCAACATCACCGAGCTGGACCCGGCGGTGGAAGGCTTCCCGATCCTGCGCGAAAGCCGCGAGCAGAAGCTGGATACGGTGATGTCCAACAGCTTCGGGTTCGGTGGCACCAACGCAGCGCTGGTGTTCGGCCGGGTGTGATGGAAGGGCGTGCCACGTCGCCCTCGTAGAGTCGAGCTTGCTCGACTGCTCGAAAATCGTGCCAACCAAGGTTGGCACCTACCAGAGCGGTGTGGCGTGCCAACCAAAACGGTAGCGCCTGGCCATGCCCGGCGAGAGCGGTGAAGCGTGCCGACCAACGGTCGGCACCCACCAGAGCAGTGTGGCGTACCTACCGCAGCAGTGGCAGCAGCAGGGCGTGTGCGTCCAGCAGCGAGGTCACGATGCGGTGCCCTAGCGCTCGCTGCGCTTCGTCCGGATCAACAAGGTCCGGCACCTGGATCACGGTCATGCCGGCCGCCAGTGCGGCGCGCGTGCCTGCCGGTGAATCTTCCAGCGCCAGGCAGCGCTGCGGGTCCTGCCCGAGCGTGCGGGCGGCCAGCAGATAGATATCCGGCGCCGGCTTCGGCCGCTCCACGTCATTGCCCGCTACCACTGCATCGAAATACGGCAGCAGCCCGGCCGCGGCCAGCTTGCGGTTGGCCCGCGGCTGCCGGGTCGAGGTCGCCACCGCACGCGGCACGGCGTGCGCCTTCAGCAGCTCCAGCAGTTCCATGATGCCCGGCCGCAGCGGCAGGCCATGCTGGGTGCGCGCGTCATACAGATCATGGCAGCTGCCCACCAGTGTCTCGATCGTGCTCTCGCTCAACCCCTGCTGCTGCAGCAGCGCGCGGCAGTCGCGGTCACCCAGGCCCACCATGCGCAGGAAGAAGCGCTCATCCAGCGGCAGCCCGCTGGCCTGCGCCGCCTCGTTCCAGCACGCCAGCGAGACGCGCTCGCTGTCGATCATCAGGCCGTCCATGTCGAAGATGACGGCGTCGGGCAGGAACGGCAGCGCCGCGATCACGGTCATACGGTGAACAGCGTGTCCAGATCGGCGGCATCCAGCATGCGCCACTGGCCTTCGTCCAGGCCCTGCAGGTCCATGCCACCCACCCGGCTGCGGTGCAGTGCCTGCACGTGGTTGCCGGTGGCGGCAAACATGCGGCGTACCTGGTGGTAGCGGCCTTCGTGCAGCACCAGCCGCACCTGGCGCGGGCCCAGCACCTCCAGCTCGGCCGGCAGCAGCGGGGTCTTCTCCGATTCCAGCATCAGCGTGCCGCTGGCGAACAGTGCCACTTCATCGCCACGCAGGTCTTCGCTCAGCGCCACGTCGTAGACCTTGGGCAGCTTCGACTTGGGCGAAATGATCCGGTGCAGCAGGCCGCCATCGTCGGTCAGCAGCAGCAGGCCGCTGGTTTCGCGGTCCAGGCGGCCGACGGTGGACAGCACTGGGTCGCGGTCGCGGAAACGCGGCGGCAGCAGATCGTAGATCAGGCGGCCGGTGTCCTTGGTCGAACAGGTGTAGCCAGCCGGCTTGTGCAGGGCAAGGGTCAGGCCCGGCGGCGGGTCCAGCGGCTCGCCATCAACCCGCACCGCCTCGTGCGGCACCTGGTCATCGGCGTACAGCACCTCGCCGTCGGCATCGGTGATGCGCCCTTCGCGGAACATCCACTGGACCTGCTTGCGGCTGCCGTAGCCCAGGTTGGCGATGTGCTTGACCAGCTTCATCGGCCCTTCCCCTTCACGGCTTCCACCAGCTTGAAGCCATCGCGCTCGGCCACCACGCGCACCGCGCCGAAGCTGTCGTTCAAGGTGTGCTCGTACGGCAGGTGGCGGTTGGCCACTACGTACAGCCGGCCACCGGGGCGCAGCGCCTGCGCGGCCACGGCAATGAAGCGCTGGCCGATGTCCGGGCGGTCGGCACGCGAGGGTGTGTGGAACGGCGGGTTGCTGATGATGACGTCGTAGCCCGGCTCGATGCCGGCGGTCACGTCGCGCCACAGGAAGCGCAGCGGCAGCGCGCGCGGCGGCGGCGCCAGGTTCAGCTCGGCCAGGGCCAGCGCACGCTGCTCGGCTTCGTACAGGTCCAGCGCGGTGATTTTCGGGCAGCGCTCCAGCAGTTCGCGCGACAGGTAGCCATAGCCGGCGCCCAGATCGGCGGCACGGCCGGCCAGGTCGGCCGGCAGGTGCTCGGCCAGCAGGGCCGAGGCCGGGTCGATGCGGTCCCAGGCGAACACGCCCGGGCGGCTGAGGAAGCGCCCGCCCATGATCGGCCGCACCGCATCCAGTGCGGCCCAGCGCTTGGCCAGGTCGGCATCGTGCTGGCCCTGCAGCGGCGCGGTCCAGTACACACGGCAATGGTTCTTGGTCAGGCAGCCGCCCAGGCCGGTCAGCTGCTTCAGGTCGCCCTCGCCGGAGCGCGCGCCTTCATTGTTGGACTGGCAGGCCACGATGCGGCCGCCGTCGGCCACCAGGGCCAGGGCGCGGGCGAACAGTGCGCGTGCTTCTTCGCGCTGGCGCGGCGGCAGCACCAGCACCAGCGGGTAGCGGCCCTTGCCGGCGGCATCGTCCAACTGGCCGCTGACGGTCCAGCCGCTGGCCTGCAGCGGCTGGGCGAACGGGGCAAAGCTCTGTTCGAAGTGGACCTCGCGGGTGCCGGCGGCTTCGCGCAGCGGCCAGCCATCGCGGGCGCGCAGGAAGGCCACCGGACCCTCCGGCCAGCGCAGGGCGCCGCTGGAAAACGGCAGGAACAGGGTCTGCAGGGGGGCGTCGTCGCTGGCGGCCATCGGCGCGGGTACTGGAAGCGTGAGGGCCGTCCATTGTACCGGCTCGGCCCGCCCCGCCCCGGGCGCGCTTTGCGAAAGTTCAACGGGGCGTTGATGCGCCGCCAACATTGAAGGGTTCAGGGTAAGGGCTCCCCCCGCAACCTATTGGAGCTCCTGCATGCGCGCCTTGTTCGTCGGTGGTGTGGTCGACAACAGTGAAATGGACCTGGAGGGCAGCCATCCGCCCGTGCATTACCCCGAGGACACCGGCGGCGGCCATTCGCGCTATCGCCTGCACCAGATCGGCCATGGTGCCGACGGTGCCGTGGCCTACGCGGTGTATGGGGCCCCGGACCTGGCCGATGACGAAGTCGCCCGCGTGGCCGAGGAACGCGCCTACGCGCGCCGGTTCGAAGCTACGCCTACCGTGTTCGAGCATTAGGCAGAACAGCCACGCATGGCGTGGCTCTACTGGGTAGAGCCACGCCAAGCGTGGCTGTGCTCATGGTCTCGGCGGCAACCTGCGCACGCTGGCGATCTCGTCCAGCCACACATAGTGCTGCTGCACGGGCGCATCGTAGTCGTCCAGCCGCAGCTGGCCATTGGTGCCTTCATCACCGGCGTCATTACGGAACTGCTGCACCGTTGGCCTGACTGCCACGGTGCCCAGCAGGCGACGACCATCCTGCAGGGTCAGTTCCACCTGCGTTTCGCCTTCCAGCTGTGGCAGCAGGGATTCCAGGCGCGCGATCTGCGCCGGGTCGGTATGGATACGGGGAGCGATACGGGACATTCGGCGACCTCCTGCATGCAGGGTCGCCGATCGGCCGTGAATGCTCAGTGCAATGCGTCGCCGTTGCGCGCCGCCTGCACGTGGCGCACCGCAGACACCAGTTGCGCTACCGAATATGGCTTGGCCACATGCTCCTGGAAGCCCGATGCCAGCGCCCGACGCCGATCATCGGCACGCGCCAGCGCGGTCACCGCCACGGCCGGCAGGGTCGTGGCATCCACACCCATGTCATCGCGCAGGGTGCGTACCAGCCCGTAGCCATCCATACCCGGCATGCCGATGTCGGTCAGCAGCACGTTGTAGTGCAGATGGCCGTTGTCGGCCAGCAGGGCCAGCGCTTCCACGGCCGAGGTGGCCGCCGATACCGATGCGCCCTGCTCTTCCAGCATGCGCCGCAGGTATTCCAGCACTTCCGGCTGGTCTTCCACCGCCAGCACGTGCAGGCCACGCAGCGGGTACGGCTCCACCACCATCGGTTCGACGATGGGGCCGCTGATCACTTCGCGCAGCGGCCGCTTGTCCGCATCGGGGTAATGCTGCGGCAGGCGCACGGTGAAGGTGGCACCGTGGCCATGGCCCTCGCTGGCCGCACTGACCGTACCGCCATGCAGTTCCACCAGCTGCTGCACGATGGCCAGGCCCAGCCCCAGGCCGCCGTGGCGGCGGGTGGTGGTGCCATCGGCCTGGCGGAACCGGCTGAACAGATGGTTGAGGAATTCAGGCGCAATGCCATCGCCGGTATCGCGCAGGGTCACCACCCAGTACGCGCCGTCGGCCTGCAGCTGCACGTCGATGCGGCCCTCGGCCGGGGTGAACTTGATGGCGTTGGACAGCAGGTTCCAGAACACCTGCTGCAGGCGCGTGGCATCGCCCAGCACCAGGCAGCGTTCCTCGGGCATCTGCAGGGTGACGTCCAGCGCCTTGCCCTCGGCCACCAGCTCCTGCGCGCCCATCGCTTCGACCAGCTGCCCGCGCAGGTCCAGCGATTCCACTTCCAGCTGCACCTTGCCCAGCAGCATGCTGCTCAGGTCCAGCATGTCCGAGATCAGCCGCTTCTGTGCCGTGGCACTGCTGGCGATCACGTTCAGGCCCTTGAACAGCGGGCTGGTGTTGTCCACCCGCTGCAGCAGCAGTTCGCTCCAGCCCAGGATGGTGGTCAGCGGGGTGCGCAGTTCATGCGACAGCGTGGCCAGGAACTCGTCCTTCAGCCGCGCCATGTTTTCGGCCGCGCTGCGCGCCGCGCGCTCGGACTGCAGCAGTTCTTCGCGGGCCAGCTCGATCTCGCGGCGGTCGGTCACGTCCGGGCTGCTGCCGGCCAGGCCAATGAAGCGGCCCATGCGCGAAAAGCGCGGGCGGGCATTCATTTCCAGCCAGCGCCACTGGCCATCGGCACGCCGGGCGCGCACCAGCGCATGCATCGAGCGCTGCGCCTTCAGCGCTTCCTGCAGCTCGTACTCGAACACTGAAGCGTCGTCCGGGTGCACCAGGCCGCGCCAGACATCTTCCGGCACACGGGTTTCATCGCCACCGAAGAATTCACTGAAGGCGCTGTTGACGAAGCGTGCGTGGCCTTTGTCATCCAGCACCCAGACCGGCATGGGCAGGCCGTCGGCCAGCGCGCTGAAACGCGCCTCGCTTTCGCCCAGCTCCACTTCAATCTGTTTGCGGGCGGTCACATCAAAGAACAGGATGCCGACCATGTCTTCGCCGGCCTGGCCCACGCGCACGGCGTCGACCGAGAACGAGCGCCCCAGCGCGCGTGCTTCCATTTCAAACTGCGCCGGCCGGCCACTGCGGGCCACATCGCCGTACACCCGGAACCAATCGCTTTCATGGTTGGGTTCCAGCTCGGTCATGCGCTTGCCGCGCGCGTCCTTCAGGCCGGTGTGGCGCTCGAACGCGTCGTTGACCTCCACGAAGCGGTAATCAACGGCACGGCTGCCCTCGAAGATCACGTGAATCACGCAGAAACCGGCGTTGATGCGCTCGAGCACGCCTCGGTGCAGATCGGTTTCCGGCGTGGGGGCCAGCGGGGCTGGGCGCTCGGCGAGGGGCGGCAGTGTGGACAAAGGGGGTCGAGGCAAGCCGGTGTGGACGCACAGCATCTTCCAAAGGACGTATTCACAGCGTCAAGCGCCGTCGGTCATGCTTGACGAGCATGAATTCGCGACAACCAAGACTATTTGTGACGCATTTGGCCATTGCTGCGCCTCCGGGGCAGGCTCACACTCGCCCTGAAACCCCGACCGTCGGCCATCCCGGCCGCAGGAGTCCTGCCATGAACCGTTCGCGTTTCACCACCGCCACGTTGCTGCTGGCCTGTGCCCTGGCCGCGGGCAGCGCCACCGCTGCGCCACGCACGGTCACCGCGCCCGATGCGCCCCGTGCGCTGCAGGCCGACGGCCCGGTCAGCGTGAAGTGGACCGATCCGGCGCAGTTCACCGAGCTGCGCCAGACCACCAACCGCTTTGAAGCCGAGCGGGGTGACTGGGTGCAACAGATCGCCCGCTACATCCAGACCACGGCGGCCAAGCCGCTGCAGCCCGGGCAGACGCTGGATGTGACCGTGACCGACATCAAGCGTGCAGGCGACTATGAACCGTGGCACGGCCCGCGCGGCAGCGACATCCGGGTCATGCGTGACATCTATCCGCCGCGCATCAGCCTGCAGTACACGCTGAAGGATGCCAGCGGCCGCATCGTCAACGAGGGCGAGGCCAAGCTGAGTGACAGCGGCTATCTGCACAACATCGGCGTGCGCAGCGATACCGACCCGCTGCGCTACGAAAAGCGCCTGATCGATGACTGGGTGAAGAAGCAGCTGGCCCCGCAGGTCACCGCCGCGCGGTAACGCACGTCCGCCGGGCGTGGCCCGGCGCTGCCATCGCATGAACGTTCCAGCTAGCGCCGGGCCATGCCCGGCGTTGCCTCAACCCTGGTACACCCGCGCCACGCGCTTTACCGCGCACGGCAACTGGTAGGCACTCACGCCGCAGCGCGGTGCCAGTTCGGCCAGCGTGGGTGCGCTGCCCCACAGCTCAACCACGCTGCCCACAGCGGCCTGCGGGTGGGCGGTCAGGTCCACCGTCAGCATGTCCATCGACACACGGCCGATCAGGCCACCGGGCTGGCCGTCGATCAGCACCGGCGTGCCATTCGGGGCGAACTGCGGGTAACCATCGGCGTACCCCAGCGCCACCACGCCCACGCGGGTACGCACCTTGGCCACGAAGCGGGCGCCATAGCCCACCGGCTCGCCCGGTTCAATCCAGCGCTCGGCAATCACCTGCGACTGCATGGTCATCACCGGGCGCAGGCGCGCGGTCAGCGCGCTGTCGTCCGGCAGCGGGTTGGCCCCGTACAGCATCAGGCCCGGGCGCACCCAGTCACTGCGCACATCGGGCCAGCCCAGCAGCGCCGGCGAATTGCACACGCTGGTCTCGCCGGACAGGCCGTCGATGGCCGCCTTGAATGTTGCGGCCTGCTCATGCGTGCGCTCGCTGTCCAGCTCATCGGCGCGCGCCAGGTGGGTCATCATCACGATGCGCTCGACCTGCGGCAGCGCCGACAGGCGCGCGTGCGCGGCGCGGAAGCCGGCCACGTCCAGGCCCAGCCGGTGCATGCCACTGTCCAGCTTCAGCCAGACCGTCAGCGGGCGCGGGCTGTCGAAGGCGGCCAGCGCCTCCACCTGCCACGGCGAACCCACCGAGAACCACAGGTCATGTTCGGCCACCAGCGGCAGTTCGCTGGCTTCGAAGATGCCTTCCAGCAGCAGGATCGGCGCACGGATACCGGCCTGGCGCAGCTCCAGTGCTTCTTCGATGGTGGCTACCGCAAAACCGTCGGCCTCGCCTTCCAGCGCCTGCGCGCAGCGCACCGCGCCGTGCCCGTAAGCATCGGCCTTGACCACGGCCAGCGCCTTGCCGCCACCCAGTTCACGGGCCAGGCGGTAGTTGCTGCGCAGCGCGCCCAGATCGATCAGCGCGCGGGCAGGACGCATGCGCGGCTCTCCTGCTGAGGGGCGTGGCCGTACTGGCCGTAACGGAAGATATCCAGGCCCTCGGTGCTGATCTGCGGCTGGCGCGCGCTCATCAGGTCGGCCAGATAGCGGCCCGAACCGCAGGCCATGGTCCAGCCCAGGGTGCCATGGCCGGTGTTCAGATACAGGTTGCGCAGCGGGGTGGCGCCGATCACCGGCGTGCCATCCGGGGTGGCCGGGCGCAGGCCGGTCCAGAACTGCGCCTTGGCCAGGTCGCCGCCCTTCGGGTACAGATCGCGCACCACCAGTTCCAGGGTTTCGCGGCGGCGCTGCGACAGCGACAGGTCGAACCCGGCCACTTCGGCCATGCCGCCCACGCGGATGCGGTTGTCGAAACGGGTGACGGCCACCTTGTAGCTCTCGTCCAGGATGGTCGAGGTCGGCGCCATCGCCGGGTCGGTGATCGGCAGGGTCAGCGAATAACCCTTCAGCGGGTACACCGGCAGGCGCATGCCCAGCGGCGCCACCATGGCCGGCGAATAGCTGCCCAGCGCCACCACCACCCGGTCGGCGGTTTCCACGCGGTTGCCGATGCGCACGCCGGTCACCCGGTCGCCTTCCACCTGCAGGGCGGTGATGTCCTGGTCGTAGCGGAATTCCACGCCGGCGTCGGCCGCAAGCTGGGCCAGGCGACGGGTGAACAGCTGGCAGTCGCCAGTCTGGTCGCGCGGCAGGCGCAGCGCGCCCACCAGGCCGTCCACATGTGCCAGCGCGGGTTCGGCCTGGATGATGCCGGCGCGGTCCAGCACCTCGTAGGGCACGCCGTACTGGGCCAGGATCTCGATGTCCTGCGCCGAGGCGTCCAGCTGCTGCTGGGTGCGGAACAACTGGGTGGTGCCCAGGTCGCGGCCTTCGAATTCGATGCCGATCTGCGCGCGCAGCTCATTCAGGCAGTCGCGGCTGTATTCGGACATGCGCACCATGCGCGCCTTGTTGATCGCATAGCGCTCCTGGGTGCAGTTGCGCAGCATCTGCCACAGCCAGCGGTACTGGGCCAGGTCCATGCCGGGCTTGATCGCCAGCGGCGCATGCTTTTCGAACAGCCAGCCGATGGCCTTCTTCGGCACGCCCGGGGCGGCCCACGGCGAGGTGTAGCCGAACGAGAGCTGGCCGGCGTTGGCAAAACTGGTTTCCAGCGCGGGGCCCGGCTGGCGGTCGATGACCGTGACTTCAAAGCCGGCCTGCCGCAGGTACCAGGCACTGGTGGTGCCGATCACGCCGCTGCCAAGAACGAGGACTCGCATGGGGACTCTCCAACCCGATCATTCCCTGCGTTTGAGCACGCTGGGACCACAATTGGGGAAGTATAGGCGCGCATTCCTAGAGCATTTGCCTGTTTTTAGGACTACAGTCAGGCAGTTTCCCTGCGATTCATTCCCCGAGGTTGACGGCCATGGCCACCCGCTCCCGCGAACTGGACAAGATCGACCGCAAGATCCTGCGCATCCTGCAGGCCGAAGGCCGCATTTCCTTCACCGAACTGGGTGAACGGGTGGGCCTGTCCACCACGCCCTGCACCGAGCGCGTGCGCCGGCTGGAACGCGAGGGTGTGATCACCGGGTACCACGCCCACCTGGACCCCACCGCGCTGAAAGCCAGCCTGCTGGTGTTCGTGGAAATCAGCCTGGCCTACAAATCGGGCGACATCTTCGAAGAATTCCGCCGCGCCGCGCTGAAGCTGCCCAACGTGCTGGAATGCCATCTGGTATCGGGCGATTTCGACTACCTGCTGAAGGCGCGCATCAGCGAAATGGCCAGCTACCGCAAGCTGCTGGGCAGCACCCTGCTGACCCTGCCGCATGTGCGCGAGTCCAAGAGCTACATCGTGATGGAAGAAGTGAAAGAGACCTGGGCGCTGCCGATTGCCGATTGAGCGGTGCCGGGTGTGGGGTCAGATCCCGCATGGCGGGCTCTGACCCCTGACCGGTTACCGCTGCTGCGGGTGCTTCATGCCGCCCTGCTGGCGGTGGTCCTGCTGCTTGCCGCCCTTGTGCGCCTGCTGCGGGTCCATCTGCTGCTGTTGCTGCTGTTGCTGCTGCGGGTTGCGGCCCTGCGGTTCCTTGCCGGACGGACGGTTCTGCTGGTTCTTCATGATCGCGATCCATAGGACGAAGGACATGCGCCGACACCATGCCGGCGCAGCGCCACGGTGGTCCCGCAGCGGTTAATCGCAGGCGAAAAAACGGTGATCGGCACGCACGCGTTTTGCTGGGTTCAGCCCGCTACCCCGGCACGCCCTGTTACGGCTTGATCTGCTGCCCGGCGCCCTGCGGCACGCTGTCGTAGTAGCGCCCGGTGCGCGAGTCGAACACGCGGTTGGGACCCACCGGCTTCACGCCCGGCACGATGCGGCCGTTACGGTCGTAGACCTTGTCCGGCAGTGCCGGCGCCGGGGTGGCGGTGATCGGCGCCGGGCCGGTGGCCTTGATCGGCTGGCGGGGCTGCGGTGAAGGCAGCTGTTGCGGCTGCGGGCGTGCCGGCTGCACCGGCGGTGCCACCGGCGGCGGCGCCACCGTGGTGCTGCTGCGGGTGCCGGTCGGGTTGCCGGTGGGCACCTGTGCTTGTGCCACCAGAGGCAGCAGCGCCGACAACAGCAGGACAAGGGGGCGATTCATGGCACGCTCCAGCGTGGGTTGCCTCCACCATGCGCCCGGCCCCGTGTGCCGCCCATGAATGGCCATCACACTTGCAACGCCGCCCCGCCATCCCCACTTCAGCCAGCATCCCACCGCCCCGGAGAGCCGCATGAGCGCGTTCGACCTCACGCCCCCCACCGCCGCCCAGACCGATGCGCTGGTTGCCGGCCTGAGCGCCGAAGAGCGCCGCGTGCTGCTGCAGCACGGTACCGAGGCGCCGTTCTGCGGCGTGTTCCTGGACAACAAGCGCGACGGCGTCTACTGCTGCCGCCTGTGCGCGCTGCCGCTGTTCCGTTCCAGCACCAAGTTCGATTCGGGCACCGGCTGGCCCAGCTTCTTCGCGCCCTACGACCCGGCGCACGTGCGCGAAATCCGCGACACCAGCCACGGCATGGTGCGTACCGAGATCACCTGCGCCCGCTGTGGCAGCCACCTGGGCCACGTCTTCCCGGACGGCCCGCCGCCCACCTTCGAGCGCCACTGCCTGAATTCGGTCTCACTTTCTTTCACCGGCCAGGGCGAGCCATGGCCCAATCCGCTGCAGCGCGGCGGCGCCGAGACCGGCACGGCGGACTGAACACCCCCGCCGACCGACTTCACACAATTCCCTCTTCAGAAATCCCGCTGGCGGGCCGACAAGGAGATATCCCCCATCCTTGCGTCACGCCATGCTCATCATCGTTGGATTCCTGGTCGTCATCATCAGCGTGCTCGGCGGCTACCTCGGTGCCCACGGCCGCCTGGGTGCCCTCTGGCAGCCCTACGAACTGGTCATCATCGGCGGCGCCGCCCTGGGCGCCTTCCTGGTCGGCACGCCGGCCAAGACGGTCAAGCAGACCCTGCAGGCCATGGTGGCCGTGTTCAAGGGCCCGCGCTACAAGCAGCAGGACTACATCGATGTCCTAAGCCTGCTCTATGAACTGCTGAACAAAGCCCGCCGCGAAGGCTTCATGGCGCTGGAAGACCACGTCGAACGCCCCGCCGAAAGTGCCCTGTTCGCCAACTACCCCAAGGTGCAGGCCGACCACCATCTGGTCGATTTCATCACCGACTGCCTGCGCCTGATGATCGGCAGCAACATCGAGCCGCACGAACTGGAACCGCTGCTGGAACTGGAGCTGGAAAAGCACCACGCCGAAGCCATGGCGCCGTCGCAGGTGATGAACAAGGTGGCCGACGGCCTGCCCGGCTTCGGCATCGTGGCGGCCGTGCTGGGCATCGTCATCACCATGGGCTCGATCGGTGGCGACATCGTTGAAGTGGGCGGCCACGTGGCCGGCGCGCTGGTCGGCACCTTCCTGGGCATCCTGCTGGGCTATGGCTTCGTCGGCCCGATGGCCTCGGCCATGGAAGCCCGCGCCGAACAGGACAGCCGCATCTACGAATCGGTGAAGACCGCGCTGCTGGCCTGCCTGCGTGGCTACAACCCGAAAATCGCGCTGGAATTCGCCCGCAAGACGCTGCCGTCGAACGTGCGCCCGGCGTTCTCCGATTTCGAGCAGCACCTGAAGACGGTCAAGTAAGCCATGGCCGAGACCAAGCCCACCGTCATCGTCCGCAAGGTCAAGAAGGCCGGTCATGGCGGCCACCATGGCGGCTCGTGGAAGGTGGCCTACGCGGACTTCGTGACCGCGATGATGGCCTTCTTCCTGGTGCTGTGGCTGATGGCCAGCACCAGCAAGCCCGAACGCGCGGCCATTTCCGAATACTTCCGCAACCCCAGCCCGTTGGCCGGGCAGAGCCCCACGCCGGCACCGGGCATGGCCGGCCCGGGCGGTGCCAGTACCTCGATGATCAAGCTGGGCGGCGCCACCGATCTGTCCCGCGGCAACAGCAACGACCCCTTCCAGAACCAGAAGCAGGCCCTGCAGCAGCCGGTGGACCAGCAGCAGCGCGACAAGCAGCAGCTGGAAGCGCTGATGAAGGAGCTGCAGGAAGCGATCAGCCGCAGCCAGGCGCTGGAACCGTTCAAGGACCAGCTGCTGCTGGATTTGACCCCGGAAGGCCTGCGCATCCAGATCGTGGACAAGCAGAACCGGCCGATGTTCGACCTGGGCAGCGCGTCGCTGAAGCCGTACACGCAGCAGATCCTGCACGAGCTGGCCGAGTACCTGAACCACGTGCCGAACCGGATCAGCCTGACCGGCCACACCGATATCACCGCCTATTCGGCCGCGCGCGGTTATGGCAACTGGGAACTGAGCGCCGACCGCGCCAACGCCGCGCGTCGTGCGCTGGTGGACGGTGGCCTGGAAGACAGCAAGATCACCCGCGTGGTGGGCCTGTCCTCGTCGGTGCTGTTCGACAAGGTGGACCCGCAGAACCCGATCAACCGCCGCATCAGCATCGTGGTGATGACCCACGCCGCCGAAGAGGCCGCGCTGGCCGGTGCCGGCCCGCAGGTGGGGCTGTCGGCCACCACGGTCGACCCGGACGTGAAGGCTGCACAGGGCGAAGCCAGCCCTCCGGCCGTGACGCCCTGACCGGAGGTTGGGACGGGGAATCGAGGGGTAGAGTCGACTGTCAGTCAACTGCTCCAGGGCTGGTATCCACCATCCCGCGCTTTGCGCGCCAGTCGACTGACAGTCGACTCTACCGACCCCCGGTCCGCACCTACCAAGGGCAGTACAATGGCGGTCTTTCCTTTTCCAGGTGACCCCACCCATGTCCCAGAACTCCAAGGCCAAGCGCGACAAGCGCAAGAAGCAGCAGGCCAAGCGTCCGTTCCTGCGCCTGAACGCCCAGCAGCAGGTGCAGAACCATGCCGTGCTGACCAACGAAGACGGCCAGCCGGTCGCCGCTATTGGCCTGCAGGGCCGCGAGTGGCTGCTGGCCATCGGCGGCCAAACCATGGGCAACGCCGACAACCCGGTGCCGATGCTGGCCATGCTCAAGCACCTGTCCAACGTGCAGGAAAAGGAAGGCCGCAAGGTCAACCTGGAATATTCCGAGCTGCTGCAGAAGCTGCTGGACACCCTGGCCGCTGAAGCCGGCCAGACCGCCGATGAGTACCTGGACAAGCTGGTGGCCGAGTTCGAAGGCGTGGAAGCCGAAGAAGGCGCAGATGCCGGCGCTGAACCGGTGGTGGCCGAAGAAGTCGCTGCCGACGCCGAGGCCCCGGTGGCCGCCGACGCCGACACCGACGGCAAGCCGCAGGCCTGAGCCGGCCACGGCGGTGGCGGTCTACGTCGATGACGCGGTGCATGCCTGGCGCGGACAGCGCTGGGCGCACCTGATGGCCGACACCCTGGCCGAGCTGCACGCCATGGCGGCGCAGCTCGGCATTCCACCGCGGGCCTTCCAGAACAAGGCCAGCGGCGCGCACTACGATGTCAACGCCGAACTGCGCGCGCAGGCGATCGCCCTCGGCGCCCGCGCCATTTCCCGGCACAGCGACCGCGCCCTGGTGAAAGCGGTGATCGCCAACGCCCGCGCGCAATACCGGTAGAGTCGACCGTTGGTCGACTGCTCTCCGCCCCGGTCCCGATCAACCCCGCGCTGCGCGTGACAGTCGACCAACGGTCGACTCTACCCCGCCGGGGCGGGCCATCGCTCAGGACGGGTCGCTGCCCAGCCGCACTACGGCGTCAACGCCGAGCTGCGCGCACAGGTGATCGCCAACGCCCGCGCGCAATACCGGTAGAGTCGACCGTTGGTCGACTGCTCTCCGCCCCGGTCCCGATCAACCCCGCGCTGCGCGCGACAGTCGACCAACGGTCGACGCTACCCCGCCGGGGCGGGCCATCGCTCAGAACGGGTCGCTGCCCAGCCGCACTTCCACGTTCAGCAACGAACACAGCGCCAGCAGCGCATCGTCGTCGCGGGTCAGCGCCATCCAGCCGGCGAAGCCGCCACTGCCAGCATCCACGCTCCACAGCGTGTAGTTGTGCTCGCGCAAGCGGTCGAAGGCGGTGGACATCAGCTGCACCCCGTCCAGGTCTTCGGCGAAATCCTCGTCGTCCAGGTCGCCGCCCCAGTCCAGCTGCAGGTTGAAGCGCGCCGACAGCTCGTTCACCGCCGACTGCAGCGATTCCAGATCATCGCGCTCCACCTCGAACCCGGACTGCCAGGCAATGGCGGTGAACAGCGCAGGCAGCCAGTCCGCGTCGGCCTCCAGCGGCTCGCCGGCCTCGGCCAGCATCTCGCGCCAGCGGTTGAACTGCTGCAGGGCCAGCTCATCATCGCCGGGGTTGATCAGTACCAGCAGGTTCCAGATGCGGGCCTCGAAGTCGTCCTCGTCGAAATCGTGGGCGTCTTCCTCGAAGTCGAAATAGTCGCTGTTGTCGGGCATGGCGGGCATTCCTGTGGGGCAGGCCGGCATTCTACGGTTTATCCTGTGCCGCTGAAGCCGGCCGTGGTGGCCGTCACTGTGAATGATGCGATGAGCGATACCCCTCCCGACCACCTGGCCATCAACCCGGCCAGCCCCTTCCACGATGCGCAGGCGCTGGAGCGCGGCGTGGGCGTGCGCTTCAACGATGTCGAACGTGACAACGTCGAGGAATACTCGGTCAGCGAAGGCTGGATCCGCGTGCAGGCCGGCAAGGCGCGCGACCGCCGCGGCAACCCGATGACCATCAAGGTCAAGGGCAAGGTCGAGGTGTACTTCCTGGAACAGAAGCCGGAATAACCCGGCTCTCGTAGAGTCGAGCTTGCTCGACTGCTTTGAGCTTGCTCGACTGCTTTGAGAAAGAGCAGTCGAGCAAGCTCGACTCTACGTTTCAGGGTCAGCCACGCAGCGGCATGGGCCGGGTCGATCAGCCGCGCTGGCGCGACTCCAGCAGGTCCAGGTTGCGGATCAGGCGCCGCGAGATCTCATCGGAAATCACCCCGCGCCGGGTCAGCCGGAACAGCTCCTCGCGTTCGGCATTCAGCCCCGCGCTGCGCAGCTGGCGGTAGCCCTGCTCCATCCGCTTCACCTTGTCCGGGTCCACGTCGGGGCCTTCGTTGTCCTTTTCCAGGTGCCGCTGGTACAGCAGGCTCACCCGCGATGCAGCGTCATTGAAGAGCTGCACGTTGTCGGTGTTCTGGTTCATCACCAGCTGCTGACGCATGCGCTCCACCCCCGCCAGTGCGGCCTTGGAAGACAGCTTGCGGGCCAGGTCCTCTTCCTTGCGCTCGCCCGAATCGGCCGGCAGCTGCAGGCCCTTCAGCAGCTGCGGCAGGGCCACGCTGGCGCCCACCAGCGAGAACAGGATGACCGCCGCGGCCAGGAAGATGACCAGGTCACGCGCGGGGAACGGGCTGCCATCAGGCAGGAACAGCGGCAGGGTCAGCACGCCGGCCAGGGTGATGGCACCGCGCACGCCGGCCACCGAGGTGGCCACCACGATGCGCCAGTTCGGTGCCTCGCCGTGCTGCAGGCCACGGCGGCGCGCGCGCAGCAGGTTCCAGCGCAGCGACAGCCAGACCCAGAGCAGGCGCAGCGCGATCAACATCGCGTTGATCACCACCACGTACACCAGCAGCCACCAGGCGCTCTGGTGGCCGGTCTCATTCATGGTGGTGGTCGCGCGCTCGACGATGCCCGGCAACTGCTCGCCCAGCAGCACGAACATGATGCCGTTGAAGCTGAACTGCAGCATGTTCCAGACCCCGGCGCGCTGCACGCGCATGCTGCCGGACACGCGGCCGGTCAGCTCCACGTAGCTCATCGCAATACCGGCGGCCACGGCCGCGAGGATGCCCGAGGCATGGATCTCTTCGGCCAGCAGATAGGCCGCGAACGGAATCAGCAGGTTCACCAGCATGGCCGCGCCGGGCTCTTCGCCGAAGCGGCGCCACAGCCAGCGCTGGAAGGTGGACACGCCCAGGGTGACCGCCACGCCTACCGCCAGGCCCGCCACCGCCACCCACAGGAAGGTGAGCGAGGCGGTGGCCAGCGAGAACGATCCGGTCATGACCGCGGCCACCGCGAAGCGGAAGCAGACCAGGCCGGAGGCATCGTTCAACAGCGATTCGCCTTCCAGGATGTGCATCAGCCGCTTGGGAATGGGCGCCTTCGAAGCGATCGCGCCCACCGCCACCGGATCGGTGGGCGAGACGATGGCCGCCAGTGCGAAGCACACCGCCAGCGGCATCACCGGAATCATCCAGTGGATCAGCAGGCCGGCGCCGATGACGGTGAACACCACCAGGCCGAAGGCCAGTTCCAGGATCGCGCCCTTGTCGCGGAACAGGCCTTGTTTGGGAATACGCCAGCCATCGAGGAACAGCAGCGGCGGCAGGAACAGCAGGAAGAACACTTCCGGTTCCAGCGCATGGCCGCGGTTGAACACCCCGGCAATGACCGCGCCCAGGCCGATCTGCACCAGCGGCAGCGGCAGTGAAAAGGGCAGGACGCGAACCAGGTAACCGCTGGCGACAACGGCCACCAGCATCGCCAGGACGACTTCGATGGTGTGCATGCTTCTTCCGGGAAGCGGCGCGTGGGGCCGGAAAAACCGGTGTGCGCCGGAGACAGGAAAAAAACTTAGCACAGCTGGCGGCCGCTGCGGCCGCCCGTATGAATGCGCGTCAGGGCGGCGACAGCAAACGCGCCGCGATCCAGTCCCGGGTGTCCTGCTGCATGTCTGCGGACAAGCTATGCCCCACCGGGTAATCACGCAGCCGGTGGGCCACGCCCAGCCCCTGCAGGCGCTGCGAGGCAGCTTCGGCCAGCGCAAACGGCAGCTTGTCATCCTGCCGCCCGTGCACCACCAGGCCGTCCAGCCCGGCGCCGGCCACATCGGCCGGAATCAGCGGCGCGATCTCCGGCAGGATGCGCCCGCACAGGATCGCGAAGGACTTCACCCGCTCCGGCGCGGTCAGCGCCACGCTGGCACTCATGATGCCACCTTGGCTGAAGCCGGCCAGCACGGTCTGCCGCGCATCCAGCCCCAGCCGCTGCTGCTGCACGGCCAACCAGTCGCGCAACAGCACCCGCGACGCTTCGGCCTGGGCTGGATCGATCACCGGCCCCTGCGCGCCGAAGCGCACGGTGAACCAGCCGAACGCCTGCGGCCCGAACACCAGCGGTGCGCGCGGCAGCAGCACGTGCAGGCGCGGATCGAGCGTGCTGGCCAGCGCGGCCAGCGACTGCTCGTTACTGCCCACGCCGTGCAGCAGCACCACCAGGCCCTGCGCCCTGCCCTGCGCCGGCCGCTCCAGCACGGGCGTCAGCACGGGGTTCATGCGGCCTCCTGCACGGCCGCGGCGCCGTCGAAGCGGTACAGGTCCATCGCCAGCATGCCCGCATCGATACCCGCATCGATGCGGGTGGCACCGAAATCATCGCCGCCGGCCGCGCCCATGGCGAAGTACAACGGCAGCAGATGCTCATCGGTGGGATGCGCGCGCTCGGCAAACGGCGCCTGGCGGCGGTAGTCGAACAGCGCATCGCGATCGTTGGCGGTCAGGCGCTGTTCCACCCATTCAATGAAGGGGCGCACGTAGGGCGCTTCCTTGCCGTCCTGGTAGTCGCGCCAGTCATGCAGGTTGTGGGTGATGCTGCCCGAGCCGACCAGCAGCACGCCCTGGTCGCGCAGCGGCGCCAACGCACGGCCCAGCGCGAACTGGTGCGGCGGCCCCAGCATCGGCTGGATCGACAGCGGCACCACCGGAACATCGGCCTGCGGGCGCAGCAGCCGCAGCGGCACCCAGGCGCCATGGTCCAGCCCGCGCTGCGCATCCAGCGCCACCGGCAGGCCGGCCGCGGCGATGCGCCCGGCCACTTCTTCGGCCAGCGCGGGGTCGCCCGGCGCCGGGTACTGCAGCTCGAACAGCGCGCGCGGGAAGCCGCCGAAATCGTGGATGGTGGGCGGCTGCGGATGCGCGCCGACCAGCGGCTGGCGCGCCAGCCAGTGCGCCGACGCCATCACGATGGCGCGCGGGGTCGGCAGGTCGCGGGCCAGTTCGGCCAACCGCACGCCCACCTGCCCCGGGTGCAGGGCGGTCATCGGCGAGCCGTGGGAGATGTACAGCGAAGGCAGGCGGGACATGAGGTTCTCCAGATACGGGGGGAAGCGGCGATCAGCGCGAACGCAGGGTCCAGCGGCCATCGCCCAGCAGGAACAGCACCACCAGCGCCAGCGCCCAGAACGCCGGATATTCCCAGCCACCGCCGGCGTTGGCGAAGCCGAAACCGTTGGCGCCGTGCACGGTCACGATCGTGCCCAGCAGCAGCGGCACGCCCAGCAGGCCCACCCAGCGCGCGTACACGCCCAGCAGCAGGGCCGCCGCGATGGCCAGCTCGACCACGATGGTCAGGTAGCCCAGCGCGCCCGGCAGGCCCAGCGATTCAAAGAACGCGGCGGTACCGGCGGGGGTGAACACCAGCAGCTTGGTCAGCGCGTGCACCAGGAACAGGCCGCCCAGGGCCAGGCGCAGCACGGTGGCGGCATACGGGGCCAGCGGCGAAACGGCAGCAGCGGAGGTTTTCATGGGGGCGTACCTCAGGGAGAGTGCGTACAGGTTATTGCGCAGCCGCCAGCCGATAAATACGATGAAACGACCGTATTTATTTCAGAAGGCGCAACAATGGACACTCTGGACGCCATGCGCGTGTTCGTGGCCGTGGTCGAGCGCAACGGCTTCAGTGCCGCCGCCGAGGCGCTGGGGGTATCCACGGCCGGGGTCACCCGGCAGGTGGCCGCGCTGGAAAAGCGCCTGTCCACCCGCCTGCTCCACCGCACCACCCGCCGGGTCAGCCCCACCAGCGCCGGCGCCGCCTACTACGCCCAGTGCGTGCGCCTGCTGGCCGAATTCGATGCGCTGGAAGCCAGCGTAGGAGCGCAGGCGCTGGAACCGTCGGGCACGCTGCGCATCAACGCGCCGGTCAGCTGGGGCATCGCCCGGCTGGGGCCGCTGCTGGCCGGCTACCGGCAACGCTACCCGCAGGTGGAACTGGACCTGGCCCTGTCCGACCGTCTGGTGGACATGGTGGAAGAAGGCTACGACGTGGCCCTGCGCATTACCCGCGAACCCAGCCCGACGCTGATCGCTCGGCGCCTGGGCCAGGCCCGCATCACCCTGTGCGCGGCACCGGCGTACCTGGCCGCGCGCGGCACGCCAGCCACGCCGCAGGATCTGGCGGCGCACGACTGCCTGGGTTACAGCTACTGGGCCTCGGGCAACCAGTGGCCGCTGCAGGGGCCCGGCGGCGAAGTTCGGGTGGCGGTGAACAGCATCCTGCAGGCCAACAACGGCGACGTACTGCGCGAAGCCGCCATCGCCGGACTGGGCGTGATCCTGCAGCCCGATTTCCTGCTGGAACAGGCGCTGGCCGATGGCCGCCTGGTCCGCGTGCTGCCCGACTGGGAGGTACCGCCGATCGGCATCTTCGCGGTGTACACCAGCCGCAGCCATCTGGCACCGAAGGTGCGCAGTTTCATTGATTACCTGGTGGACGCCGGGGTGTGAGTGCATCCGCCGGGCATGGCCCGGCGGGTTTCCACGATCAGGCAACCACTTCGTCCAGCGCCTGGATGATCTTTTCCAGCGGCGCCGGCCGCCCCAGCAGGTAGCCCTGCACCTGGTCACAGCCGTGCGCGGCCAGCCAGTCCAGCTGGCCCGGGGTTTCCACGCCTTCGGCAATGATGGTCAGGCCCATGCTGTGGCCCAGCGACAGCAGCGCGCGGCAGATCGAGGCATTGCGCGGGTTGGTTTCCACGTCGGCCACGAAGCTGCGGTCGATCTTCAGGATGTCCAGCGGCAGGTGCTGCAGGTAGGACATGCTGGAATAACCGGTACCAAAATCATCCAGCGACACGCAGATGCCCTGCTCGTGCAGGCGGCGCATGGTCTGCATGGCCTGCGCCGGCTTGCGCATCAGGCTGCTCTCGGTCAGCTCCACGTGCAGCGCGCCGCGGGCCAGGCCGAAATCTTCCTGTGCGCGGGCGAACTCGGCCACCAGGTCGCTGTTGAAGAACTGCACCGCCGAAACATTCACCGCGATCGGCAGCTCGCCCCAGCCCGCAGCCACCAGTTGGCGCTGTGCCTGTGCGGCGGCGCGGATCACCCAGCGGCCCAGCGCCAGGATCAGCCCGGTGTCTTCGCACAGCTGGATGAACTCGCTGGGCGGAATGAAGCTGCCGTCCGGCTGCGGCCAGCGCAGCAGCGCTTCCAGCGCCGCCGGGCTGCCATCGCTGGCATGGCGGATAGGCTGGAAGTACAGCTGGAACTCGTTGTCGATGGCCGCATGGATGCGCCCGGCCAGGCGCAGGCGGTCGGCCAGGCGGGTCGACACGGCCGCATCGAACCAGGCCACCACGTTGCCTTCCACGCGGCCGGCATGTGCCGCCTGCGCGGCCATGCCCACCACCTGTTCGGCGCGCAGCGCATCGCCTTCCTCGCGCACGGCCACGCCGATGCGCGGCTCGAACTGGTGCAGCGAATCCTTGCCGCGCATCGGCGCCGACACGATCTGCAGCAGATCGTCCAGCACCGACTGGGTGTTGTGCTGCGGGGCGATGGCCAGCACGAAGTCTTCGGCCGGCTGGAAGGCCAGCGTGCCGAAGCGCGCGCCCAACCCACCCAGGCGCGCGGCCATCGACTGCAGGATGGCATCGCCGATGTCACGGCCCAGCGTATCGGCCACCAGCTGCAGGCCACGCAGCTGCACGTAGGCGATGGTGTAGCCGCGGTCCTGGCTGTCCAGCTGTTCGCTCAGGGCGCGCACGTTCAACAGGCCGGTGGCCGGGTTGTGCCGCGCGCGGTAGGCCAGGTCACGCTCGTAGGCCAGGCGCTCGCTTACATCTTCGGCCAGCACCAGGCAGGCGGGCTGGCCGTCGAAATCCAGCTTGGACAGGTGCGCACGCACTTCGAACACCGAGCCATCCTTGCGCCGGTGCATGCGCACGGCTGCATCCTGCAGTTCGCCCACGCGGGCGCGGGCAATTGCCCCCTTCACTTCCTCCCAGCCTTCGCGCGGGCGGATGTCCAGGATGCTCATGCCGAGGAATTCCTCGCGCGTGTAGCCGTACTGCAGCACCGCCGCTTCGTTCACTTCCAGGAAGCGCAGCGTATCGGGATCGAACACCCAGAACGGCGCCGGGTTGCGGTCGAACAGCAGACGGAACCGGCGCTCGACCTGGTTCATCTGTTCGCGCGCCAGATGGCGCTCGCTCACGTCGGTCAGCGCACCGATCATGCGCCGCTGGCTGTCGGCCAGTTCCACACGCTGCCCACGTGCGGACACCCAGCGCACATCGCCGCCGGGCAGCACCAGGCGGAACATTTCATCCAGCACCGCGCCGCGCGCGAACGCTTCATGGAACGCGTGCTGCAGCCGTTCGGCATCTTCGCGGTGCACGCGCCCGAAGAACTCGGCCACCGGCAGGGCATCGGTCTGCACGCCAAAGATCTCGCGCGCCAGCGGCGACCAGTGCAGCAGCGCGGCGTCTTCGTCCACGTACCAGGTGCAGACCCGGCCCACCTGGTGGGCCATGCGCAGTTCGGTATGGCCGGTGCGCAGTTCGGCCGCCATCCACTGCTGGCTGCGGGTGCTGCGGCGCATCGCGAACAGCAGGCCCAGCAGCACCAGCACGTAGGTCAGCAGGATCGCCACTGCCGCATGCAGGTAGGGCCACCACGCGGCCAGCACATCGGCATCGGCCAGCCCCACCTGCACCGCCAGCGGGCTGTGTTCCAGCGTACTGATGGTGGACATGCGCGGAATCTGGTCGACCACGCCGGGGAAGCTGCCCAGCTCCACCACCGCCGGTCCGCCCACCAGGTTGCGGTACGGCAGGGTGTAGCGGCGGCCCACCGTGCCGTACGGATCGGGCACGCGCGCCAGCATGAAGCCGTCGGCATCGGTGATCGACACCATGCCGTTGGGGCCAACGTCCAGGCCGCCGATGATGCGCTGCAGCTCGCCACAGCGCAGCCGCGCCAGCAGCCAGCGGTCGTCGGCCATGGGCAAGGCCAGCGGCACCACCCAGGTGCCATCGTCGGCGCGTTGCGGCGGCCCCAGGTACAGCGCGCTGCCCTGCCCGCGCCGCTGCGGGTCGGCCCACAGCGGCAGTTTCAGTTCGTCGGCACCGCCGGTCAGCGCGCGCCCGTAGGCATCGACCACCACGATGCTGTGCAGTTCGGCGTGCCGCTGCAGCACCCCGGCAATGGCCGCATCCAGCAGCTTCGGCGCCTGCGCCGGCACGTTGCTGAACAGCTCGGCGGCATCGCCGGCAATCCCGGCCAGCGCCCGTTCCAGATTGCGCAGCTCCAGCGCCAGCAGGCGTTCGCTGCCCACCGCCAGCGCGCGGCTCTGCCGCTGCGCAGCCTCCAGCCGGCGCTGGTGGTCGTTGGCCAGCATGGCCGCCATGCCCACGGCCAGCAGCACGCCCAGCGCCACGCCGCCCCAGGTGATGGCACGCAACGGCCGGGCCAACGCCCGTTTCAGCGCGGGCATCGGTCGGTATTCCCTGTGCAGACAGCTGGCTTCATGCGCGAACGATTCCTCCACATCCCCGACCAGAGCGGCCGCAGCGCGGCATTCTTGACGCCTGCACCTGCTCCGCGGGCCATTCCCTGTGTGGGTCCCTACCCCGCAGCATGCACCAGCGCGATGACTGCGTGAAGCGCGGCGGCGCGTGTTCAGCCAGATCGCGCACACCCGAAGCCGTGCTGGCGCGCGTCCGCCGCCGCCGCAGAGGATTAGACTTGGGGTTTTCCGTCGCAAGAGAAGTCCATGTCCAAGCTGCGCCGTCCCACCCTGGCGCTGGCCATTCTCGCCAGCCTGTCCCTGGCCGCCTGCGATCGCCCGGCCGAGCCGGCGGCAGGTACGGCCGCCCCCGCCGAAGCCGCGCCGGCTGCCGCCAAGCCGATGCTGGGCAGCTTCGGCTTCGATGCCAGCGGCATGGACCGCAGCATCGCCGCCGGCGATGACTTCTTCGGTTTCGCCAACGGCAGCTGGGTGAAGAACACCGAGATCCCTGCCGACCGTTCGCGCTTCGGCAGCTTCAACGTAATTGCCGAAAAGACCCAGGCCGATACCCGCGCCATCCTGGAAGGTGCGGCCGGCAACGCGCAGGCCAGCGGCGATGACAAGCTGATCGGCGATTACTACGCCGCCTACATGGACGAAGCCGGCATCGAGAAGCGCGGCCTGGCCCCGGTGCAGCCGCAGCTGCAGGCCATCGGTGCGATCACCGACAAGGCCGGCCTGGCCCGTGCACTGGGCGATGACATGCGCGCCGACGTGGACCTGCTGAACGCCACCAATTTCTACACCGACCGTCTGTTCGGCCTGTGGGTGTCGGTGGATCTGCTGCAGCCCGACCGCACCGCGCCGTACCTGGTGCAGGGTGGCCTGGGCATGCCCGACCGTGACTTCTACCTGGGCGATGGCCGCATGGCCGAACTGCGCAAGCAGTACCAGGCCTACATCGCCAAGGTGCTGCAGCTGGCCGGCGTGGCCGACCCGGCCGGCAAGGCGCAGCGCATCCTGGCGCTGGAAACCAAGATCGCCCAGGCGCATGCCACCCAGGAAGAAACCAACGATGTGACCAAGGGCGCCAACCTCTGGACCCAGGCCGATTTCAGCGCCAAGGCGCCGGGCATGGACTGGGCCGCGTTCCTGGAAGCGGCCAAGCTGGGCCAGCAGCAGGACTTCATCGTCTGGCAGCCCAAGGCCGTGGCCGGCCTGTCCAAGCTGGTGGCCACCGAGCCGCTGGATGCCTGGAAGGACTACATGACCTTCCACGCCCTGGACCGTGCCGCCAGCTACCTGCCCAAGACCTTCGCCGACGCCCGCTTCGCCTTCCACGGCACCGCGCTCAGCGGCACCCCGCAGCAGAGCGATCGCTGGAAGCGCGCGGTGGACGATGCCAACCACGCCGTCGGCGAAGCCATCGGCAAGCGCTACGTGGAAAAGCACTTCGACGCGAAGACCAAGGAACGCGCCGACGAGATGGCAAAGAACATCATTGCCGCCTTCGCCAAGCGCATCGATGCACTGGCCTGGATGTCACCGCAGACCAAGGCCAGCGCCAAGGCCAAGGTGGCCGGCCTGACCGTGGGCATGGGCTACCCGGACAAGTGGCGTGACTACACCGGCCTGGAGATCCGCCGCGACGATCCGCTGGGCAATGCGCAGCGTGCCGAACGCTTCGAGTACGAGCGCAACATCGCCAAGCTGGGCAAGCCGGTGGACCACAGCGAGTGGGCCATGCTGCCGCAGACCATCAATGCGATGAACGTGCCGCTGGAAAACCGCCTGGTGTTCCCGGCCGCGATCCTGCAGCCGCCGTTCTTCGACGGTGCCGCCGACGATGCGGTGAACTACGGTGCGATCGGCGCGGTGATCGGCCACGAGATCAGCCATGGCTTCGACAACGCCGGCGCGCTGTTCGATGCCACCGGCAAGCTGCACAACTGGTGGACCGCCGAAGACCTGAAGCAGTTCAACGCCGCCGGTGATGCGTTGGCCGCGCAGTTCAGCAGCTACGAACCGTTCCCGGGCGTGCACGTGAACGGCAAGCTGACCCTGGGTGAGAACATCGCCGACGTGGCCGGCCTGGGTACCGCCTACGATGCCTACCAGCTGTCGCTGCAGGGCAAGCCGGGCCAGACCCTGGAAGGCTTCACTCCGGACCAGCGCTTCTTCCTGGGCTTCGCCCAGGCCTGGCGCAGCAAGAGCCGCGAGCAGGCCCTGCGCAATTCGCTGCTGACCGACGTGCACGCACCGGGCCAGTTCCGTGCGCTGACCGTGCGCAACATCGATGCGTGGTACCCGGCGTTTGAAGTGAAGGACGGCCAGAAGCTGTACCTGGCTCCGGAAAAGCGGGTCAAGGTGTGGTGATGTAATGCGAACGGGCGCCGCGAGGCGCCCGTTTCGTTTGCGGGGGGCGGGATGCTCTGGTGGATGCCAACCCCATGCTCTGGTGGGTGCCAACCTTGGTTGGCACGATCCTTCCGGCACCCATCCACGCAGGGCGTGGATCTACGCTGTGCCAACCAAGGTTGGCACCTACCCAAAGCGTTGCGCCGGGTGCCGTCCACGCGTAGCGTGGATCACCGCGCGGCCGGCCACTCCCGCAATACGTCCACCGGCACGCCCATGCGTGCGCACGCCCGGGTGGCCAGGCCATCGGGCAATGCGCGGCGGAACAGCGGCGCCATGCCCTGCATCAGCTTCGCCGAAGCCGCCGCCTGCGCACGCTGGGCAGTCGTGCGTTCCAGCATCGCCTCGGCCCAGTCCGGCAACAGCGCTGCGCCCGCGCCCAGGAACACCGCGCGTGACAGCCCCGGGATCGGCACCGGCAGGTTCACCGCAGACAGCACGTCCAGCACTTCGCGCGAACGCGCATCGGCCATCAACTCGGGCTGGCGTGCACAGAAATACGCGGCCACTTCCGCCTCGCTGCGCGGCACGTCCACTGCGCCAAGCGCTTCGGCTACGCAGCGGTACTCGTCGTAGTAGCGATCAGCAATCGCTTCGGGAACCTCGCGCCCATAGCGGCGGTAGCCCTGCAGGAAGCCGTAGGCCTCGGTCACGTGCACCCACGTCAGCAGGTGCGGATCGTCAGCCGCATACGCCTGGCCCTGCGCGGTGCGGCCGCGGATCTGCGCATGGATGTGGCGCACCTTGGCCACCAGCGTTTCCACCTCGGCACTGGGCGCATAGCTGGTGCCGGCCACGAAGGCCGTGGTGCGGCGCAGCCGCCCCACCAGGTCCTGGCGGAAATTGGAGTGGTCATACACACCGGCCAGCGCGCGCGGGTGCAGGGTCTGCAGCATCAGCGCACACAGCCCGCCGGCCAGCATGGACGGCAGTTCCGCATGCACGCGCCAGGTGATGCTGTCCGGCCCGAACCAGCCGGGATCGCCCTGAGGGTGGTCGTAATCAATACCGCTCTGGCCACGCGGGAAGGCGTCGAGCACCCAGCGGCGGATGGGCGCGGTAACCGGGCGGGTCAAGCGGTGCAGCAACGGCGGCATACGGGGTCCAGTGGGTGGCGGAATCGACCGGGTTCTGCGCGGTCCGGCTTGATTCTGGGCGATCCGGCGTCCTGCGGCGAGCCCGACGGCCGCGCCGCGGCAGCATGTGCGCACGCAGCACGATTCACCCTGCGACATCTTGTCGCAGCCTGTGAATGCGATGGTGCGCCGCACCAATCTTCACGCATTCAGGCAAAACCCTTGCGCCCCTTCGCTTTGCGCCCATTGCACCGGCCGCTGGAAGTGCTAGAACTGAATCCGCCACATCGTCCAATGCTGATCGACGCACGTTCCAGAAAGGAGCCAGTCATGATTGCTTTGTTCAAGGGTTTGGGAATGCTGCTGCGGGACAACGAGCTGTACAGCAGCCCGTTCGAAAAACAGGTCGCGCACTGGCGCAACCTGAGCGAGCAGCAGATCCGCGACGAGGTGGCCGTGCTGGCCAAGGCCAAATGCCAGTGGCTGATGGCCTCGATCGTGGGTTGGCAGGCAGCGTCGCTGCTGATCCTGGGCCTGATCGCCAACTACCTGTGGCGCGACGACTTCCATATCACCTTCACCCGCGTGGTGATCGTGTTCGGTTCGTGGGTGTCGATCCTGTTCGTCATCTGGTTCATGGCCAACATGTTCGACCACACCGCCGGCTTCGAACGCTGGATGAAGGCCTTCAACAGCCGCGCGCGCATCAGCTCCAGTGCCGACAGCGTGGAATGCGTGGCCGAAGCGCTGGACCTGGCCGAGCATTACCCGGAAGTGCTGGACTACAAGCAGGCGGTCACCGCCAGGCGCGAGCTGCGCCATGAAGACATCCGCATCATGACCGAGATCGGGCGCATGAAGCAGCACTCGGAACTGGTGGGCCGCCTGAACCATGTGGGCGAGACCGAACACCACCACGACATGACGCTGCAACCGGCGTTCTGATCACCCGGAAAGCGGGGGGAGCCACAATGCCACCGTGCACTGCCACGGTGGCATTGTTCTTTCTGGCGCCTGCTACATGCCGCGGAACAGGCTCATGAACGGCTGGCTGACCACCAGTGTTTCCGGGCGCTGGCGCAGGCGCAGCACGCCCCTGCCGGTATCGTCGCGGCTGACCGCCGCTACCGCCTTCATGTGCACGATGGTGGAACGGTGGATCTGCCGGAACTGCTGCGGGTCCAGCGCCTCCAGCAGCTCTCGCAGCGGCGTGCGCAGCAGGCTCTCGCCCTCGGCGGTCACCACCGTGGTGTACTTGTTGTCGGCGCGGAAGTAGACCACGTCGTCCAGCATGATCAGCTGCGTTTCGCGGCCATTGCTGGCGGTGATCCAGGCCAGCGGCGGACGCTCGGACTGTGCCCGCGACGGGCCCAGGCGCTGCAGCAATCGCTCCAGCACGGCATCGTCCTGGCGCGTGGATGGCAGGCGCGACAGGATGCGTTCGCGCGTGGCCAGCAGGCGCTCATCGCTGACCGGCTTCAACAGGTAGTCCATCGCGCCTTGTTCGAACGCATCGATGGCGTACTGGTCGTAGGCGGTCACGAACACCACCTGCGTGCGCGGGCTCAGTTCGGACAGCGAACGGGCCACTTCAATGCCGCTGATGCCCGGCATGCGGATATCCAGGAAGGCGATGTCCGGCTGTTTCTCGGCCAGTTGTTCCAACGCGCTGGCGCCATCCTCGCACGCGGCCACCAGCTTCAGTTCCGGCCACAGCCGCGCCAGTTGTTCCACCAGTGCATGGCGCAGCAGTTCTTCGTCTTCGGCAATCAGGGCTTCAAGCGGCATGGGTGCGCTCCTTGGCCGGCTGCGGCAGGGTCATGGTAGCGGCCACGCCCGAGGGGAAGTTGGCCACGATCGCCACGCCGGCCTGCTCGCCGCAGGTCAGGCGCAGGCGCTCGCGCAGGTTCTTCAGGCCGATACCGGTGCCGCTGGTGCCCTGGCCGAAGCCCAGCCCATCGTCGGCCACCGTTACGGTCACGTGGTCATCGAAGCCACGCGCCAGGATCCAGATCGTGCCGCCCCCCGGCTTGGGCTCCAGGCCATGCTTGATCGCGTTTTCCACCAGCGTCTGCAGGGCCATGGCCGGCAGGTGCACACCCTGCAGTTCGTTGGGCACCTGCACTTCCACCGCCAACCGCGCGCCCATGCGGATGCGCAGGATTTCCAGATAGGCGCGCGTGCGTTCCAGCTCCACGCCCAGGGTCGACACCGATTCATCCACCTGCGGCAGCGAACTGCGCAGGTATTGGATCAGGTGCCCCAGCATCTGCTCGGCGCGGCCCGGATCGGTGCGGGTCAGCACCTGCGCATTGGCCAGCGTGTTGTACAGGAAGTGCGGTTCCACCTGTGCATGCAGCAGGTTCAGGCGTGCCACCGACAGTTCCTTTTCCACCTGGGTCTGTTCGGCAGCGGCCTGTTCGTCGCGGCGCTGGTCGGCCACCCGGCGGCTGATCGCGCGGGTCACCGCTTCGGCGTTCTCGTAGTTGCTGCCCTCGTCCAGCGCCAGCAGATCGGCCCACCAACCGGCATCGGGTTCGAACAGCAGGGTGACCGTGCTGGTGCCCTGCCCCGGGGTGACCGTGGCCTGCACGCTGTTGCGCTTGATCGCCAGCCGCGCCGGCAGGTTCCAGCGCGAGGGTTGGCGGCCATTCCAGGGGTCCACGCGGCGCACGTAGGCGCGCACCTGCAGGCTGCCGGCCGAACTTTCTACGTCTTCCACGCGCGGCAGCTCGGCCACCACCGCCTCGACCACCGCGTAGGCCTGGCCGGCGTCCATGGGCAGTTCCACCTGGCGCCGCTGGCGGCCAGACAGGGTGCTGCCGTCCAGCTTGCCGGCCACCATCCACACCCGGCGCACGTGGGTAATGGCACTGCCCAGCGCGGTAATCATCAGGAACATCGCCAGCAGGCCGAAGATCCAGCCCGGGCCATCGTTCATGCCGCTGAAGATGCCACTCCAGACCATGCCCGCCACCAGCAGCGCCACGGCCCAGGCCAACAGATGACGGACAATGAGAGTAAGGCTGGCGAACACGGCAGTGCCTTGGTGGGAAGGGGTGAGCCGAGCATAGGCCGGCGCACCGGGCAGACAAGCGGCCTGCGACGAAGCCCCGGAAAGCGGGGATGGAAGGTGTTACAGCAACGCCGGGCATGGCCCGGCGCTACCGGTAGGTGGCGGGGCAGCGCCCCGCCTTGCCTTACTTGCGCTGGTCGGCGCTGGCGTCACGCACGGCGCGGAACGACTCGTCGGTGCTCCAGTTCGGCCAGCCGCGCGAGTTGGCCAGCTGGCTGCCCAGCGTGTAGAGCACTTCCAGGTCGCGTGCCGCACCGGCGAACACCCAGTCCGGCTGCCACTCGTCGCCCTGCTGGTGGTAGCGCTTGGCGGTGTAATCGTCGGACGCCTTCTTGCCCGCCGCCACGCCACCGTCCACCCAGTCCTGGCCGGCCGACCAGGACAGCGCCGGTACGCCGCGCTTGGCGAACGAGAAGTGGTCGGAGCGGAAGAACAGGCCTGCCTCCGGCTTCGGGTCGGGGGTGTAGCGGATGTCCCAGCCCTTGGCCACGTCCTTCAACTGGTCCAGCAGCTCGAAGCGGGCGGTGCCGTAGATGCCGAAATCACGCGACGGACCGAACGGGGCCATGCCGTCCATGTTGATCATCGCCACGGTCTTTTCCAGCGGGTACAGCGGGTGGGTGGCGTAGTACTCCGAACCCAGCAGGCCCTTTTCCTCGGCGGTGACCGCCAGGAACAGCACCGAACGTTCCGGGCGCTTGCCCTTGGCGAAGCCACGGGCCAGTTCCAGCAGCGAAGCGGTGCCGCTGGCGTTGTCCAGCGCACCGTTGAAGATGCGGTCGCCACGGGCATCGGGCTCACCCACGCCAATGTGGTCCCAGTGCGCGCTGTAGACGATGGTCTCGTCCGGGTAGCGGCTGCCTTCCAGGCGCGCGGCCACGTTGTGCGAGGTGATCACCTCGGTCTTCACCGTGTACTTCGCATCCAGGCTGGCGCCGGTCAGCGGCACCGGGGTGAAGTCGCGCTGCTGCGCCTGATTCTTCAGCGCCTCGAAATCCAGGCCGGCCGAGCGGAACAGGTCCACCGCCAGATCGCGCTGGATCCAGCCTTCCAGCGTCGGATGGGTGTCGGCCGGGTTGTCACGCACCACGTCAAACATGGTGTTGGTGTTGGAGCCAGCCACGGTGGCCCAGCCGTAGGATGCCGGCGCGGTCTCATGCACGATCAGCACGCCCAGCGCACCCTGGCGGGCACCCTCTTCGTACTTGTACGGCCAGCGCCCGTACCAGGTCATGCCCTTGCCGTCGAAGTCGCCCTTGCCGGTCTCGAAGTCGGGGTCGTTGATCAGCACCACGGCGATCTTGCCCTTCAGGTCCACGCCCTTGAAGTCATCCCAGTTGCGTTCCGGCGCTTTCACGCCATAGCCCAGGAACACCAGCGGTGCCTTGCTGATATCCACTGCGCTGGCACCGTTCATGGCCGCGCGCACGGCAATCTGCTTGCCCTGCTGCAGCGCCACGGTCTTGCCGCCCTGGTGCAGCGCCAGCTGCGGCGCGCCGACGATATCGCCCTTCAGCAGCGGCACGGCCTGGGTCCACAGGCGCTTGCCATCCTTCAGGTCGCCGCCCGGCTGCAGGCCGGCGTCGGCGAACTGCTTGCTGAGGTAGGCGATGGTCTTCTCTTCGCCGGCGGTGGCCGGCGAACGGCCTTCATACGCGTCGGAGGCCAGCTCCTTCACATCGGCGGAAATACGCGCGCCGTCGAACTTCGGCGTGGCCGCCATCAATGCGCTGCTCACCGAAAGGGCCAGCAGGCCCAGTGCCACTCGTTTCATTGCTCTCTCCAGCAGGACAAACCTACCGGAGTGTAAGGGGTTCGGCAGGGCTGCGCCCCGCCCCCCTGTAGAGTCGAGCCATGCTCGACTGACGTCTCGCTCTGGTAGGTGTCGACCTTGGTCGACACGGACACAGACACGAAGGGGTCAGAGCCCTTTCCCGATGGGAAAGGGATCTGACCCCGCGCGATGTCTTACCAGTTCGGGTCTTCTGCCGGTGCGGCAGCAGCAGCGGCCTTGGGCTTGGGCTTGGCCGCCGGGCGTGCGCTGGCGGCCCCGGCCGCCGATGCGGTCGCCGTCGCCGCGGTGGCCGGCTTGCTGCCCAGCTTCTGCCGCAGCTCGATCTGGCCCGGGCGGAAGCCACCACGGGTTGCGTCCACACCGTCTTCGATGGTGCCGTACGACGTCTGCGCGGCCACGCGATCCACGCGGATGGTGCAGCACGGGTGCTCGCTGCGGCCCAGCGAACGACCGGTCTGCGGGTCCTTCAGTTCTTCGCCCAGGCGCACGGCCTGCCAGCGCTGGCCGGCCTGCAGCGTTTCACCGCCCTGGCTCAGCACCACCTGGTCGCCGTCCACCGACACCACCGACACCGGGAACAACGTGGTGACGATGGTCGTGCCGATCTGCCCGGACAACGACTCCATCATCGAGGCGGCCATGTTGCGGCCGTTGACCACCCGCGGCAGCGTGCTGGGGCCGGTCGAGGCCAGCTGGTGGTCGAAACTGTCGGACATCACCACCTGGCCGGTGGTGGCGTTGACCAGGCGCAGGGTGATGCGGCCGCCACCGGAATACGAGGTGACCTGGCGATCGGACATGCGCAGGTTGCGCACGCTGCGCGGATACTCGAAGCGTTCGATGGTGGGAATCAGGATCAGATCGGTCGCCAACTGCTGGCCGATGCGTGCAGTGTCCTGCAGGCGCACGTTGCCGCTGTTGATGTGGTCGATCTCGGCCTGCAGCTCATCGCCGAACTCGCGGTCCAGCACGATGAAGCGCTGGGTCTGGGTCAGCGTATCGGACAGGCGCGCACGGATCGCGTCGGCCACCTCGCCGGCATCCACGCGACCATCGCCCACGGCATAGCTGCCGGACTTGGTGCGCGGCAGGGCCACCACGATCTTCGGCTTGCCCTGTTCGTCCGGCGCGCGGTACTGGGCAATCTGTGCGCGCACGCGCACCTTCCAGTAGCTGCGCATGCTGCGGTGGGTCACGTCCGAATCGAACGAGCTGGCGCCGCGCTTGGCGTCCACCTGCACGTTCTCTTCGTAGTTTTCCTTGTAGCTGGCTTCGGCCGAACCACCGCCGCCGGAGGCCTTCGCCGAGGCCTGGCCCGACGCGCTGGCCGACGCCGAGCCCTTGAAGCTCCAGCCTTCATCACTGGCGCGCACGCGGGCAATGGTCTCTTCATCCAGCTGCCGCACTTCGTCCTGCGACAGGATTTCATAGCCCAGCACCGCGCCCTGCGAGCCGGCAATCATCTGCTGGGTGAACGCGTCGGCGCGGATATCGCCGACGTGTTCCCCATCCACGTCCACATGCAGGCCTGCGCGCAGGCCCTGCATCTGGCTGGCCACGCGCACGCCATTTACCTGCGCCACCGCCGACTGCAGGGCGGCCAGCACCGCCAGTTCCGGCGTGCTGCCGATACCGTCGGCCTCGCGCGCGACCTGGGTGGTGCCGCCGAAATCCGGCGTGCCGCGCAACGGCGCATCATCGGCCGGTGCGTTGCTGGCCAGCGCGCTGGCCGCCTTTTCCTTGGCGGGGGCCGGCGCGGTGTCCGCCGCCGGGGCTTCCTTGTCGCCACAGGCCGCCAGCAAGGCAGCGGCCAGGCCCAGGCCGATCAGTCGGGTGGTGGTGCGCATGGACATGGACCTGCGATCAGAGGCTGTCGAGCAGCGAATCGGCGTTGGACGGCACCTTCACCTTGCTCTTCTTGGCGAAGGTCACGGCCGACTTGGACGAGCTGTACAGGCCCTTGATGAAGCCCGGCGATTCCTTGGCCACCCAGGCACCGGCAGCCAGCTTGCGGCCCACGGTGGCCAGCTGGGTGGCGCCCAGGTTCTTCATGCCCGCGGTGAAGTTGCCGGCTTCGCCGCCCAGCTTCTGTGCTTCGGCGGCCGAGGCCAGCATCGACACCAGGCCTTCGGCGTAGTGCTGCTTCGATTCGGCGCTCAGTTCCGGCTGCGCGGCCACGCGCTCATCGATGGCGGCCTGGGCCGATTCGCTCACCGAGACCGACTTCTTCATGGCATCCACGCTCACCGAGCCGGACGACAGCGCCTGGCGCTCGGCTTCCAGCAGCTGCACCTGCTCGGCCAGGCCGAAGGCGCGGGCGAACGAGGTCTGCGCCTGCAGCGAATGCGACTGCGAGCTGACGAAACGGCGCACCAGCGCTTCCTGCGCGGCTTCGTCCGGTGCGGCGGCGCTGGAGGCGCTGGCGGAGGTGCCGGTGGCAGCACCGGCCAGGTCCTTCAGCTTGCCCAGGCCAGCGTGGGCCGGCATCGACAGGGTGGCGGCGGCAATGGCCACGGCAAGAGCGGTAGTGCGGATCATGGAGTTTCCTTTATGACAGAGACGGCCGCGGTGCGGCACACAGGCAACGGGGTAGCGCCGGGCCATGCCCGGCGTTGGAACGCGGTGGATCAGCGAACCGCCTTGACGTTCAGTTCGTTGATCATCTGCTGCGCGGCCTTTTCAGCGGCCAGCTGCAGCGCGTTGGTACGGGCCACGGTTTCGTTCGGGCCGGTACCGGAGTACTGCACCGGGCCGACCGACGACACCGTGCGCGGGAAGCGACCGGTCACGTCCAGCACCTTGCCGGTAACAGTGACGAACACGCGGGTGTTGCCGCTGGCCGGATCGCGATCGCGCATGCCCACGTCCAGCGTGCCCACCGCGATGTACGGAATGTTGGCCGCGCGGATGCCGTTGGCGGTATCGCGCAGGGTGGCCGGGGCCAGATCGTTGCCGGTGCTGAAATCCTTGCGGATGCGTTCGATGTTCAGCAGGCCACGCGACTCACCTTCCACGTATTCCGCTTCCACCACTTCATAGCCGGCGGCACTGAAGGCACCGGTCATGGCGGTGTTCACTTCAGCCGCATTGGCCACCTTCCAGCTGATGTTGTCGCTGCGCGCGGTGGTGCTGCCGCCGGTGGTGACCGACATCGAGCCGTTCTGGTTGATGCTGCCGTTGGTGCTGACCGAGTTGCCACGGAACGAATCACCTTCGCGGGTGTTCTCGCTGTAGCTGGTGCTCACGTCGGCACGGCGGTATTCCTTGTCCTGGAACGACTGCACGGTGTCCTGCGAGCGCGCCATGAACAGGAAGGTCAGCAGCGAACGCTGTGCCGCAGTGGCGCCGGCCACGGCCGAGCCGGCATCCAGCTTGGTCTGCAGCAGCGTGGTGTTGATTTCCGCACGCACGGTCACGCTATAGGTCTTGGCCTTCTTGTCTTCGTTGTCCGACAGCTGCACGGCGCTGAGCACGTAGCGATCGATTTCACCGATGAACTCGGCGCGGCGCGCTTCGAACAGGCGCAGCTTGGCTGCACCGGTTTCGGCGATGTACGCCTCCAGTGCATTCACCTTGGCCTTTTCCAGGGCCTCGGCGCGGGTGCCTGCGCTCAGGCGCAGGCTGTAACTGGCCGAACCGGTGCCGCGCGAGCTGGCGGACTGCGCCGCCACCGGCGAAGCCACCGCCAGGGCGATGAGGACGAGCAGGATGGTACGCATCAACGACATGACTTGATCAACTCCTGGAGGGCTTGGGTCTGCTGCTGCAACGGGCGGCCGCCCGGCTTCTGTTCGTCCAGCCAGGTGCGCGAATCGGCACGCTTGGCGGCGGCGCCGGCGAAGGCATCAAAGCCCGCCAGCAGGGTTTCGTAGCTGGCCGACCACTGGTCAACCTGCCATTGCGTGACCGGCACCACCTTGGTGGCGCCCTTGCGCAGCGGCTGTTCGAAATAGACCTTGCCCGAGAACGGCTCGGTCACCTTGGCGGTGAAGAACGCGCCGAACAGCATCGTCTTCATCGCCGGGGTTTCTTCGATCACGCCGTTCTTCAGCGCATCCACCTGCACGCTGATCAGGTAATCGGCCTCGGGAATCTTCAGCTGGTAGACCTTGCCGTCGGCAAAGCGCGCGGCCATGGCACCGCCGATCGCCTGGCCCGAGGCTGGCGGCAGCAGGCCGACGCCCGTGTTGGACGACAGCGTCTTGGACAGCTCGTGGGCCAGGGTGGCGCGCAGTGTGTCGGCCCACTTCGGGTCCGGCAGCTTGGCCAGCGTGGCATCGGACAGGGTGACCGCGCCCACCTGCAGGCGGCGCGTGGCCGCTTCCGGCAATCTGGCCTGGGCCAGGGCCTGGGCCAGCACCTGCGACAGGCTGGTGTCGGCACTGCCGTACAGCAGGTCGGCCACGATCGCGTCGATATCGTCGCGGTCCGGGCGGTAATCCTGCACGTCAATGCGCTGCAGGGTAAGCGGATAGGACGCGATTACCTGGCGCTCGCGGAAGTCGAAGAACAGCGCCTGCAGGGCCACTTCCACCAGCACCTTGTACTGGTTGCCGATCGGCTCGACCGACACCAGTTCGCGGTCCAGCGCGGCAGCCAGCACGGTGGCGCTGGTGGTGCCGTCCAGCATGGCCACCGGCTGATCGATCAGCTCCAGCTGCGCCGGCTTGCGGCGTTGCAGTGCCTGCCACAGCGTCTGGTTCAACGGCAGCAGGCCGCGCGATTCCAGCACCGCCTGCGCGTGCGGCGTGGTCGCCTTTACGGCGGCGGCATCGGCGGTATAGGCGAAACCGGCCCAATAGGCCTGCTGTGATTTCTCTGCGGCCTGGGTTGCCAGCGGCCAGACGGCCAGGCACAACGCATAGGCAAGCAGGCGCGCAAAAGCGCGCGGCGCGCTCTTCGTCCTTGAAAACATCCAACCGCTCCTGGGTCTACACACGGAATGCGAACGCGTTCACGTTCGCTGGGCGCGAAACATAGCCGCTCAGGCGCCAGCCGACAAGTGCTGCCTTGGTCGGCTTCAGTTTTCCGGGGCGTGGCCGGCCCTCTCCCGCAACACGGCGCGCTCGGCGGCATTGGGGGTCTGTGCCGCCGCCGTGGCAAATGCGTCACGCGCATCCGCCTCCCGCCCCAACTGCAGCAGCAGCTCGCCGCGCACCACCTGCAGCGGCGCATAGCCCTGCAGGCGTGCATCCACCAACAGCGGCTGCAGCAGCGCCCATGCGGCGAACGCGCCATCGCTACGCGATACCGCCACCACGCGGTTCAGTGCCACCACCGGCGACGGCATCACCTGCAGCAGCTGTGCGTACAGGGCCGCGATGCGTGCCCAGTCGGTGTCCACCGCCTGCCGCGCGGCGGCATGGCAGGCGGCAATCTGTGCCTGCAGCACGTAGACATCGTGCTGACCACCGGCGGCCACGGCCTGCGCCAACGCCTGCTGCCCACGCGCGATCTGCAGCCAGTCCCAGCGCGCGCGGTTCTGCTGGTCCAACAGCACCGGCATGCCCTGCGCGTCCACCCGGGCTGCCGCGCGCGAGGCCTGCAGTTCCATCAGCGCCAACAGGCCCAGCACCGGCGGTGCCGGCATGCGATGGGCCAGGATGCGCGCCAGTCGCAGGGCTTCTTCGCACAGCGCCGGACGCATCCAGTCATCACCGGCGCTGGCCGCGTAGCCCTCGTTGAAGATCAGGTAGATCGCCTCCAGTACCGAACCAAGCCGTTCCGGCAGCGCGTCGGCGCGCGGCACTTCATACGGCACCTGCTTGTGCGCCAGCGTGCGCTTGGCGCGCACGATGCGCTGGGCGATGGTGGGCTCCGGCTGCAGGAACGCGCGGGCGATCTCCACCGTGGTCAGGCCACCGAGCAGGCGCAGGGTCAGCGCCACCCGGGAATCGGCCGGCAGCAGCGGGTGGCAGGCCACGAACATCAACCGCAGCAGATCGTCGCCCAGGTCGTCTTCCAGCATCTGGTTGTCATCGGGCGCGGGCAGCGCGGCCGGGTGCAGCAGCTCGCCCCACTGCGCGTGCTGCTGGGCCACGCGCTGGTGCTGGCGCAGCACATCGATGGCACGGTTGCGTGCGGTGGTCATCAACCAGGCCCCCGGGTTGTCGGGCATGCCCTGCGCCGGCCAGCGCTCCAGCGCGGCCAGCCAGGTGTCCTGGGCCAGCTCTTCGGCACGGCCCACGTCACCGCCCAGCAGCCGTGCCAGGCGCGCGATCAGCACGGGCGATTCCATTCGCCACAGGGTATCCATGCGCTGGGTCAGGGTGGGCTCGGCCATGTGCCGATCACAGCATCAACGGCCGGGCCCCACAAGCGTGCCGCTCACCCCGGCTCACCCCGGCTCACCGTCCATGTGCGCGATCTCCCACAGATGGCCATCCAGGTCCTGGAAGCCCCGCTGGTACATGAAGCCGTAATCGCGCGCCGGCTGCGGTTCGCGGGCACCGGCCGCCAGTGCCTTGTCCACCAGCGTATCCACCGCCTTGCGGCTGTCCGCCGACAGGCAGGTGATCACCTCGGTGCTGGCCTGTGCATCGGCAATGGCCTTGGTGGTGAACTGCTGGAAGAACGGCTTCACCAGCAGCATCACGAAGATGCTCTCGCTGATGACCATGCAGGCCGCGTTCTCGTCGGTGAACGCGGGATTGAACTGGTAGCCCAGGGCGCTGAAGAACGTCTTGGACGCCTCCAGATCCTGCACGGGCAGGTTGACGAAGATCATCTGCGGTTGCGCTGCACTCATGGTCTTTTTCCTTGGGTTGAACAGAGGGCCGGTTACGGCTGCTTCATGCAGTTGACCATCCACGGCTTGCCGAAGCGGTCGATCAACATGCCCCAGCGGTGCGCCCAGAAGGTTTCGGCAATCGGCATCTGCACCTGGCCGCCTTCGGCCAGCGCGGCGAACACGCGTTCGGCCTCCTCGATGCTGTCCACGTCCACGTTGATGGTGGTGGCGCTGCCACCTTCGCCGCCGGGACCATCGGCGGCCATCAGGATCGCCGCACCGATCTCCAACTGGCTGTGCGCCACGTGGTCCAGCGTTTCCGGCGGCATCTCGCTGCAGCCGGGCTCATCGGACGGCGGCATGTCGCGGTACTTCATTTCCGACGTGACCTGGCCGCCCAGCGCCTTGGCGTAGAACGCCATGGCATCGTGGGTCTGGCCGCTGAAGCCAAGGAAGGGAATCAGTTTCATGGCATTGCTCCATTGGGAAGGCGGGGGCGTGGGTGCCGGGGCGTACCCGGCGATGGCACTACGGCGGGCTCAAGCGTCGATCTGGTTCCGCAGACGCTGTTCCTGTTGCTGTAATTCGGGGGTGAAAGCCTCGCCGAAGTCCTCGGCGGTGATCAGCGGGCGCAGTTCCAGCGCATCACCGGACTTGAACGGTGCGCGCCGCGCCCACTCGATGGCTTCGTCCAGCGACCGCACTTCCCACAGCCAGAAGCCGGCGATCTGCTGCTCGGCCGGGCCGAACGGGCCGGGCTGCACGGCCGGCGCGCCGTCACCGAACTGGATGCGATGGCCGCGGGCGGTGGCGTGCAGGCCTTCGCCGGCGAGCATGATGCCGGCGGCGACCAGTTGTTCGTTGTAGGCGCCCATGGTGGTCAGTTCCGCTGCGCTGGGCATGCGCCCGGCTTCGGAATCGGCGCTGGCTTTGACGATCACCATCACTTTCATATCGGTCTCCCGTGGGCGGCATTGGCGCGCCCTTCACTCTTACAACGAACGAGGAGGACGGGGATCGACAGGTTCCTGGAAATTATTTTTCCCGCGGAGAGCGCGCCTTCGGCGGGGGTCGGCGAACGGCGGAGCCCCTCCGTGGTGGGTCGCTGGGTCGCAGGAAGCTGGTTTCCTGCGAGAGGGCCGGGCGGGTGG
>NZ_JACVUD010000025.1:0-48668 GCF_016624905.1 Stenotrophomonas sp. S49
GGCATGGCCCGGCGCTACCAGATGGGGCGACGGTGGTAGCGCCGGGCCATGCCCGGCGAGCGCAGCGGCTCGGGGCTTACGGGCTGCCCGACATCCCCAGCTGCAGGTCCACCACCTTCCAGCGCAGGCCCTGCGGTTCCAGCACCACCTTCAACGGTGGCTGGCCGGGCCCGCGGTCCATATCCACCACGAACCGGTCCAACGCCTCGAAATGGTGTTTGGCGTGCTTCAGCGGCTGCGCCGGTTCGGTCGGGCCGAAGGCATCGCCGCCCTGCAGTTCGTTGCGGCCACGCTTCCACAACACGTGGCCCTGCAGCACTGCACCAATGCCGGTGGGGGTGATCATCGTGTCCACCGCCGCGCCGCCCAACTGGTCGCCCAGGCCATACAGAAGCGCACCGAAGGGACTGCTGGCCACCTCGGGCCCGGCCTGGCGCACCAGGTAATCATTGAGCTGCGCGCGCAGGCTGCTGCGCACGCGGGGAAAGTCCACGTAGCGCTCCAGCCGCGCGGTGTCGCGCTGCTCGATGGCCTTGGACAGGCCGTGGACGGTCAGGTAGGGGCCGCCGAACCACCACGCACACACGGCCGCAACCGCCAGGATCAGGACGCCGATGAGCTTCTTCATGCCGCCCAGACTGCCGCAAACGCCGGCCGCGCAGGTGAAGACTCAGTGACTGGGTGAGCCGCGGCCATCACCGAATGCGGCCACCAGCCGCTGCCGTTCGGCAGCGCTTAGTGCGTCCACGCGGGTAGCCAGCACCTCATCCAGGCTGCGCAGGCGGGTGGTGCCGAGGATGCCGCTGGCCACGCCGGGGTGTTGCAGCACGTAGGCGAAGGCGGTCTGCGCCGGGCGCTGGCCATCGATGCCGGCCACCGCGCGGCGCATCGCACCGGCACTGCGCATCAACTGGCGGCTGCTCGGTTTCAGCCATGCGCGGGCCAGGTACCAGGCATCGGCCAGCCGGGGCAGGCGCGGGCGTGCCGGCAGCAGATGCCCCTGTGCCAGCACCGTGCCGGCCAGCACGCCGATACCGGCCGCGTGCAGCCGATCGATCAGCGGCGCGCGGTCCTGCTGCAATGCGTTGAAATCCAGCAGCACCACGTCGAAGGCCTGCGGGTGGTCGATCATCCATTGCAGCGTGGCGGCCGAATGGGTGTTGATGCCGGTGTGCCGGATCAGCCCGCGTTCGCGCAGGCGGGCCAGCGCGTGCAGCAGATCGTCGTTGATGTTGTGCTGGCTGGCACCGTGCAGCTGGTACACGTCCAGGTAGTCCAGGCCCAGGTTGCGCAGCGACGCCTCGCAGCTGGCGGTGATCGCCGCCGGCGAGAAATCACGCTGCTCGGCACCGCTGATCCCGGCCTGCCCGGTCAGTGTGCCGCCCTTGCTGGAAATCACCAGCGACTCGCGCGGGAAGCGTGCCAGCAGCGGGCGCAGGATGCGGCCCAGGCGCGGTTCGGCGTGGAAGCCGGAGTAGTTGTGGCCGGTGTCGAGCAGGTTCATGCCCTGTGCCAGCGCATGCTCGACCACTGCTGCGGCGGTCTCCTCGGAGAAGCGCGGATGGCCCCAGAAGCCCGAACAGCCCAGCCCGACCGGTGAGACGGCCAGCCCGGTACGGCCCAGCATGCGGCGCTGCTGGGCCAGGGGCAGGGTGTCGCCCATCAGAACTCCAGGTCCAGTGCCGCGCACAGGTAGTCCACGAACGGAGCCAGAGTGGCCAGGTCCTTGCCCAGGGTGGACAGCAGGCGCGGGCCGGTCATGGTGTCATCGTCCAGCGAACGCCACATGACCCAGTTGCGATGCTTCAGATCGTCGATGAATTCGAAGTCGGCCGGGAAGCCGCGCGGCGGCCGCACCAGCTTCTCGCTCTGCTCGAAGTCGAAGCGCTTGCGCAGGGGCGCGCCGTGCGCCGCCGCCTTCCAGCTGCCCGGGTTGTCCAGGATGAAGTGGCGCACGCGGCGCTGGGTCTCCGGTTCCGGGTGCCACAGGCCGGCGCCGACGAAGCTCTCGCCTGGCTGCAGGTGGATGTAGAACGAGGGCGCGGCCACTTCACGGCGGCGCTCGTGGAACAGGCGCGCACCCTGCCAGGTCTTGTACGGCGACTTGTCGTTGGAGAAGCGCGCGTCACGGTGGATGCGGAACAGCGAGCCGCCGACGCCGCGGGTGTCGGCGCGGAAGTGCTCGCTCACTTCACCCAGCGCGGGCTGCAGGTCGCCCAGCAGGCGCAGGAAGGGCTGCCGCACGTGGTCTTCGTACTGCTGGCGATGGTCGTTGAACCAGGCCTTTTCGTTGTGCCGCGCCAGGCTGCGCAGGAACTTGAAACTGGCCTCGGAAAAATACGTACTCACAGCTGCTCCTGCAGGTGGTGGCCCCAGTCGCGCAGCGACTGCAGCAGCTCGGCGCGGCGCACGTCGTCGGGCGCTTCGGCGGCCAGCGCGTCGATCTGCTGCTGGTACTGGGGCAGGTTCAGTTCACCCAGGCCCTGTTCGCCCAGCAGACGTTGGCGGCGGTACGCCTGCCAGCGTTCCTGTTCGGCCGGCGACAGGGTGCCGGGATGGTTGCGGGCGCGGTAGCGGAACAGCAGTTCGGGCAATCGCGGGTCGCGGAAGCGCTCTTCCAGCGCGGCCAGTTGCTGCGGCGCGGTGGTGCGGGCCAGGGCCAGCAACGGCTTGTCGCCGGCGCCGAGGAAACCGTCGTACAACGAGGCGTCCACATCGGTCAGCATCGGTGGGCGCGGCTGGTTGAACACCTGGCGGGCCTTCTCGGCCAGCTGTGGCGCCACCTCGCGCAGGCGCGCGGCCTTGGCTTCGATCGCGGCCACGTCCAGCCCCAGCCGTGCATGGTCATCGGCACGCAGGTGGTTCCAGGCCACCAGCGCCGGCACCTTGTTCAGATGCACTTCCTTCAGCGGCACGCGGGCCACGCCCTCGGGTAGTTCGCTGGCGCGCAGGTACAGGCGCTGGGCGATCACCTCGGCCGGCAGTGCCAGCAGGTCGTCCACTTCGCCGTCCAGATCGAACACGATGGCGCGGTTGCCGATGGTCGGGTGCATGGCCAGCGGCAGCACCGGCGCGGCGCACAGGCGGCTGGCCGGGTAGCGCATGGAAATGTGCAGCACCGGCTGCATCGCCGCCACGTCCAGAAGACTGCCGACAAAGCGCTTGTCGCGCAGCTTGAGGGCGTAGTCCCACAGGCGCGGCTGCGACTGCTTGAACAAGCGGGCCATGCCCAACGTGGCGCGCACATCGGAAAGCGCTTCATGCGCATCGCCGTCGCGCACGCCATTGGCCTCGGCCAGGTGTTCCAGCTTGAACGAGGTCGCGCCGTCCTCGCGCTGCGGCCACTGGATGCCGTCCGGGCGCAGCGCGCGCATCAGCCGCAGCATGTCCAGCAGGTCCCAGCGCGAGTTGCCGTTGCGCCACTCGCGCTCGTAAGGATCGTGGAAGTTGCGGAACAGGCCGTAGCGGATGAATTCGTCGTCAAAGCGCAGGGTGTTGTAGCCCAGCGCACAGGTGCCGGGCCGTGACATCTGTTCGTTGATGCGGTCGAACGCCTCGGCCTCGCTCACGCCCTCGGCCATGGCCTGCTGCGGGGTGATGCCGGTCACCAGGGTGGCCATGGGCGAGGGCAGCAGATCATCGGCCGGGCGCACGAAGAAGCTGACCGGCGTGTCGATCACGTTCAGATCGGCGTCGGTGCGCATGGCCGCGAACTGCGCGATGCGGGTGCGGCGCGGATCCTGGCCGAAGGTTTCCAGGTCGTAGAACAGGAAGCTGTCAGCCATCAGTGCGCGCCCTCCAGCACCGGCAGCTGCGCGTGGATCTGCGCTTCCAGTGCGGCCCAGTCGATGTTGTCCAGCGTGGTGTGGCCGGCCGTGGCCGCCACCAGCATGTCGCGCTGCAGTTCGGTGCGGCGCAGTGCTTCGGCATACGGCGTGTGCAGGAAGGTGACCATGGTGTAGTGCGGCACGAAGCGGGTCGGCCAGCGCCGCTGCAGTTCCTGTTCCAGCTCGCGCTGCAGCAGGAAGGCCGGGTCGGCCACGCGGTCACGCATTTCCAGGTAGTTTTCCAGCGCCATCTGCTGGATCGCCTGCGCATTGGGTTTGCGCTCGGCTTCGAAGGCGGCAAAGGCGCCCTGCAGATCGTCGGCGTCCATCAGGTGCCGGGCCAGCGCCACGCAATCTTCGAACGCGCAGTTCATGCCCTGGCCGTGGAACGGCACCATCGCATGCGCGGCATCGCCGATCAGCACGGCGCGGCCGTCCTGGTGCCAGCGCTCCAGGGTCAGCGTGCCCAGCAGGCCTGGCGGATGCTGTTCCCAGTCCGCGCGCAGGTCCGGGATCAGCGGCAGCGCATCGGCGAATACGGCGGCGAACAGCGCCTCGGCCTGCGCACCGGTGTTGACCGTGGCGAAGCTGGGGTTGCCCTGGTTGGGCAGGAACAGGGTGACGGTGAAGGTGCCTTCGTGGTTGGGCAGGGCGATGCACATGTAGTGGCCGCGCGGCCAGATGTGCAGCGCATTGCGCTCGATGCGGAAGCTGCCATCGGCGGCCGGCGGGATTTCCAGTTCCTTGTAGGAATGGTCGAGGAAGGCGATGTCCTCGCCCAGCGGCGCGCGCCGGTTCATTGCCGCACGCAGCGCCGAACCTGCACCGTCGGCGCCGATCAGGCTGTCGAAGCGGATGTCATGCGGGCTGTCATCGCGGTCATCGATGAAGCGCGCGTAGCCGGCGTCGAAATCCACGGTATGCAGGCGGCGGTGGAAATGCACGGTGGCACCGGCTTCTTCGGCCAGTTGCAGCAGCGTGGTGTTCAGTTCACTGCGATGGATCGACCAGATCACTTCGCTGTCGTCGCGGCCATAGCGCTGCAGCTGCGGATCGCCTTCGCGCGGGTGAACCATGCGCCCGCGCATCATCACCGCGCGGGCCATCACTTCGTCTTCCACGCCGGCCTGGCGCAGTGCATTGCGGCCGCGCTCGGCCAGGGCCAGGTTGATCGAACGGCCGCTTTCATAATCGGCCACGCGCGGGTCGCCGCGGCGTTCGTACAGGGTGATGCGCCAGCCCTGCCGCGACAGCAGGATGGCCAGCAGGGAACCGGCCAGGCCGGCGCCGATGATGCTCAGGGAGCGGGAGGCGTGTGCGATCAACGAACTGTCCAGCAATAGGGGAGGGCGCGGCTTACAGGCCGGCCCAGGCTTCCACTTCCTCGACGAAATGGTGCACGTCCAGGTAGCGGTTGTAGAGCGGGGTGGGCGAAATGCGGATGACGTCCGGCTCGCGCCAGTCGCCGAGCACGCCGACGCCACGCAGGTATTCGAACAGCGCGCGGCCACGTTCGCGGCCGCCGATCACCCGCAGCGACAGCTGGCAGCCGCGGCGTTCCGGTTCGGATGGGGTGACCACGTCCAGCACCTGCGGCAGGCGCGCGCGCACCAGTGCATCGAGCAGGCCGGTCAGCGCCAGCGATTTGCTGCGCAGCGCCTCCATGCCGGCGCGCTCGAACAGGTCCAGCGATGCGCGCAGCGGGGCCAGGCCCAGGATCGGCGGATTGCTCAACTGCCAGCCTTCGGCACCCACGGCCGGGGTGAACTGCGGCGACATCTGGAAGCGCGTGGCCTCTTCATGGCCCCACCAGCCGGCAAAACGCGGCAGGGTGGTGTCGCGGTGGTGGCGCTCGTGCACGAAGGCACCGGCCACGGCACCCGGGCCGCTGTTGAGGTACTTGTAGTGGCACCACACGGCGAAGTCGGGCGCCACATCGTGCAGGTGCAGCGGTACGTTGCCGACCGAATGGGCCAGGTCGAAGCCGATGCGGGCGCCCTGCAGGCGCGCGGCGCGGGTGATCGCGTCCAGATCGAACACCTGGCCGCTGCGGTACTGCACGCCCGGCCACAGCACCAGCGCCAGGCGCGGGCCGTGTTCGGCGATGGCGTGTTCGATGGCCGCCGTCGAAATCGTGCCGTTGGCTTCATCCGGCTGCACTTCCACCAGGCAGTCGGCCGGGTCGAAGCCGTGGAAGCGGATCTGCGCTTCCACCGCGTGGCGGTCGGTCGGGAAGGCGCCTGCTTCCATCAGGATGACCGGGCGCTGCGCGGTGGGCCGGTAGAAGCTGACCATCATCAGGTGCAGGTTCACGCTCAGCGTGTTCATCGCCACCACTTCGCTGGGCAGGGCGCCGACCACGCGGGCCAGCTGCGCGCTCACCAGACGGTGGTAGGACAGCCACTGGGTGGGGCCGGTGAAATGGCCTTCCACGGCCAGCTCGCCCCACTGCTTCATCACTTCCTGCACGGCGGCCTGCGCGCCGCGCGGCTGCAGGCCCAGCGAATTGCCGACGAAGTAGGTCTGCTCACCGCCGCCATGGCGCGGAATCAGGAATTCGTTGCGCAGCGGGCGCAGCGGATCGGCAGCGTCCAGGGCAATGGAGTGGGTGCGGCTGAGCAGATCGGACATGGGCGGGCAACAGGCTGCAACGGGATTGCCAGTGTAGCGCCTGGCGCCTGCGTGATGCCGCGCGGTGCGCTCGCCGGGCATGGCCCGGCGCTACCCGGAGTTCACGCGTCCCGGTAGCGCCGGGCCATGCCCGGCGGAGCGTCAGCCCGCTGCGGGCGCCGGCAACGGATCCACGTGGCCGCATTCACTGCAGGTGCGCAGTTCCAGGCTGGCCTGATAGCGCGCGAAGACCTTGGGCAGGTCGGTCTCGATGTTCTGCAGGGTGAAGTACTCTTCGTACAACTTGTGGTTGCACTGCTCGCAATGCCAGATCACGCCATCGCGCTCATGCGCCAGGCGCTTGCGCTCCACCACCAGACCGACGCCGCCGGGCGGGCGCCGCGGCGAATGCGGCACCTTGCCCGGCAGCAGGAAGATCTCGCCGGCACGGATCGGGATATCGCGCACGGCGCCGTCTTCCTGGACCTTCAGCACCATCTCGCCTTCCAGTTGGTAGAACCACTCCGGGCCTTCGTCGTAGTGGTAGTCGGTGCGCGAGTTCGGCCCGCCCACCACCATCACGATGAAGTCGCCGTTCTCGATCATCTTGTTGCCCACCGGCGGCTTCAGCAGGTGCCGGTGTTCTTCGATCCAGGCCAGCAGGTTGATCGGCGAGGCGAGCATGGCAGTCTCCGGTCGGTCAGTCGCGCTTGCCGTGGCGGGGTACGAAGGCCAGGGCCTTTTCGTACGCCGGCTTCAGCTCGTCCTGGGCGCCGACGTCGATGCCCATCTCGCTCACCCGGCCGTCCTTCAGGCTGTACACCCAACCGTGCACCATCAGCTTCTGGCCACGCGCCCAGGCGTCTTCCACAATGGTGGAGCGGCACAGGTTGGCCACCTGTTCGATCACGTTCAGTTCGCACAGGCGGGCGTGCTTGAGCTCGTCATCGTCGATCGCATCGAGGATGGCCGCGTGTTTCTGTGCCACATCGCCCACGTGGCGCAGCCAGTTGTCGGCCAGGCCCACGCGGGTGTTGTGCAGGCAGGCGTGCACGCCACCGCAGCCGTAATGGCCCACGATCAGGATGTGTTTCACCTTCAGCTGGTCCACCGCGTATTGCACCACGCTCAGGCAGTTCAGGTCGCTGTGGGCCACTACGTTGGCCACGTTGCGGTGCACGAACACCTCGCCCGGGGCCATGCCGATGATCTGGTTGGCCGGCACGCGCGAATCGGAACAGCCGATCCACAGGTACTCCGGATGCTGCTGCTTGGCCAGCTGGTGGAAGAACTCAGGGTCTTCCTTTTCGATGCGGTCGGCCCATTCGCGGTTGTTCTGCAGCAGCTTGTGGATGTCTTTCATGTTCGGGTGTCCCTGACGTCAGGTGGGCGCACGAGGCGGCCCTTCCGGCCGCGTCGTGGTGGGGAAACGGGCGCTCAGCCGCCGGCGGCGGCCTCGTCGCGGTGCCAGCGCATCCACTGCGCCAGCTCGGTGGATGCGGGGGTGTGCAGCTCATCCAGCGCAGCGATCACCGCCAGCTGGTTGGCTTCGGGGTGGTTCTGGCTCAGCTTCAGCTTCACCTGCACGTGTTCAACCTGGAAACGGAAGCCGACGATGGCGCGCAGTTCCGGCCCGTGTTCGGGGCGGTCGGCCTCGAACTGCCACGACTGCCCGACGCTGGCTTCGTAATGGTCGCTGATGGCGCCGACCAGGTCGGCCAGTGCGGCCGGGTCGTCGAACCGCTGCAGCTGCCCGCGCAGTTCGGCGGCGGCGTAGTTCCAAGTGGGAACGCGTGCGGCGGCGTCCTTGTCGGGGTACCAGCTGGCCGACACGTACCCGTGCGGGCCATCCACCAGCACCTTGGCCGGGCCGTCGCGGCGCGACTGCGGGTTGGCCCGGGCCCAGTGCCCACGCAGTTCGATCTGGGTGCCCTGGCGCTGGTACAGCACTGGCATCCGGGTCAGTTCCGGCAGGCCGTCCTCACCGGTGGTCAGCACGGTGACAAACGCATCGCGGGCCAGCAGGCGGTCCAGCCAGCGCAGGTCGGTTTCGGCGAAGGCGCGCGGGGTGAACATCGGCCTGGGCTCAGGCGCGCCCGCCCAGCGACTGCACCATGCGGCCGCGCAGGCCTTCATCGCTGCCGGCCTGCGGCGGCTGCACTTCATGCAGGCTGAAGCCGCGGACCAGCGCGTCTTCTTCGTCCAGACCGTCGTACTCGACGAATTCGGCATCGAACAGCTGCGAACGGGCAGTATCTTCGCTGTCGTAGCTCAGCGTGTTGCCATCGCTGTCCAGCACTTCGGCGGTGCCGGCCGGGCGCACGCGCAGGCGGGCCCAGATCAGGGTGTTGCCAAGGCTGGCCAGCCACCAGCTGTCGCGGGCGTCGTTGTTGTCGTTCATGTGCGTATTACCAGAGCGAGGCCAGCCAGAGCAGGGCAGCCATGCCCAGTCCGGCCAGCAGGGTCAGCAGCGATACCCAGGCCGGCGTCGCCAGCCCGGACAGCGAGCGGTCCGGCTGCTGGCGATAATCGCGGCGCAGCAGCCAGGCCAGGGCGTCGGGCTTGAGAAAGGCGCCACTGCCAAAGCGCGCGGCGAGCGCCGGATGGCGGTCGCGCACGTGTACCAGGGTCAGCGGCCAGAAGATCACGAAGGCACTGAACCCGGCCACTGCAACGCCGACGAAACAGAGGGCGAAGAACAGGGTCATGGGGGCAGTACCTCCGTGCTCGTGTGGGGCTTAGAAGTCCGCGCTGCCCGGGGCGCGCGGGTAGGGAATGGCATCGCGGATGTTGGACAGGCCGCAGACGTAGACCACCAGGCGCTCGAAGCCCAGGCCGAAGCCGGCGTGCGGCACCGAGCCGTAGCGGCGGAAATCGCGGTACCAGCTGTAGTGCTCGCGATCCAGGCCGAACTGCGCCATGCGCGCGTCCAGCACGTCCAGGCGCTCTTCGCGCTGGCTGCCGCCGATGATCTCGCCGATGCCCGGGGCCAGCACGTCCATCGCGGCCACGGTCTTGCCGTCGTCGTTCAGGCGCATGTAGAAGGCCTTGATGTGCTCGGGGTAGTTGGTCACCACCACCGGGCGGCCGACGTGTTCTTCGGTCAGCCAGCGCTCGTGCTCGGTCTGCAGGTCCAGGCCCCATTCGACCGGGAAGTCGAACTTCTTGCCGGACTTCTGCAGCAGGCTGACCGCATCGGTGTAGTCGATGCGCTCGAACGGCGCGTTGATGAAGTCTTCCAGCTTGGTGATCGCGTTCTTGTCCACGCGCTCGGCGATGAAGGCCAGGTCGTCGCCACGCTCGTTCAGTACCGCACGGAACAGGTACTTCAGGAACTCTTCGGCCAGACGCGCGTCTTCGGCCAGGTCGGCGAAGGCGATTTCCGGCTCGATCATCCAGAACTCGGCCAGATGGCGGGTGGTGTGGCTGTTTTCAGCGCGGAAGGTCGGGCCGAAGGTGTAGACCTTGCTCAGCGCCAGGCAGTAGGCCTCGACGTTCAGCTGGCCGGACACGGTCAGGAAGGTTTCCTTGCCGAAGAAGTCGCGGCTGAAGTCGATCGCGCCCTTCCCGTCGCGCGGCAGGTTCACCATGTCCAGGGTGGACACGCGGAACATCTGGCCGGCGCCTTCGGCGTCGGAGGTGGTGATGATCGGGGTGCTGATCCAGTTGAAGCCGTTCTCGTGGAAGAAACGGTGCACGGCCTGGGCCAGGCAGTTGCGGATGCGGGTGACCGCGCCGAACAGGTTGGTGCGCGGGCGCAGGTGCGCCACTTCACGCAGGAACTCCGGCGACATCGGCTTGGGCTGGATCGGGTAGGTGAGCGGGTCTTCGACCCAGCCGACCACTTCCAGCGCACTGGCCTGGATCTCGAACGACTGGCCCTTGCCCTGCGACTTCACCAGGGTGCCGGTGGCGATGACCGAGCAGCCGCTGGTCAGGCGCTTGATCTCGTCGAAGTTGCCCAGGGTGTCGTTGGCCACGACCTGGATCGGGGCGAAGCAGGAGCCGTCGCTCACATTCACGAAAGCCAGATTCGCTGAACCGCGCACCGTGCGCACCCAACCGCGTACCGTGACTTCGCCGCCTTCCGGGATCTTCCCGGCAAGCGCATGTTCAACGCTGACCACCGTCATGACTTGAATCCTCTGCTGATCGACTCGATCTGTGAACACGGGAGTTTACCGGTTGCAGCGTTCTGCTTGCGAGGCATTTTTCGCGCCGCTGGGCTCCTTATAATGTCCCTGTACCCCTGGAGTGAGCCTCATGGCCGTCAGCCTGACCCCCATCGCCTTCGAGCGCGTGCAGCGCTTCGTAGCCCAGACCCCCGGCGCCCTGGGCCTGCGCTTCGGCGTGACCAAGACCGGTTGCTCCGGCTGGGGCCATGTGACCGACCTGGCCCGTGACGAGCGCGAGGGTGACACCGTGTTCGACCAGGACGGGGTGAAGATCTACGTCGATGCCAAGAGCCTGGCCCTGGTGGACGGGACCGTAATCGACTTCGGCAAGCACGGCCTGAGCGAAACGTTCACGTTCAGCAACCCGAACGCCACCGCAGAGTGCGGTTGCGGTGAAAGCTTCACCACCGACGCCGACAAGGCCTGACGCGCGGTCCCGGCGCCCGCCGGGCATGGCCCGGCGCTACCCCGCCCGCTATGGCCCGGCGCAACCCCGCCGGGGAATGGCCGGCGCAACCCGCCTGGCAGGTGCCGACCGCAACCCGCCTGGTGGGTGCCGACCTTGGTCGGCACGAAAGGACCCACGGATGGAACGCCCGGTTTTCACCTATCACCCCAACGCCTACGCGACCGCCTTCGAAACGGTCGATGGGGTCTGTGACGGCTGCGGCCAGTCGCGCGCGCTGCGCTATCGCGGGCCGTTCTACGCCGCCCTGAAGCCCGACTACCTGTGCCCGTGGTGCATTGCCGATGGCAGTGCGTCGGCACGTTTCGAGGGCGAATTTACCGGCTGGACCGATATCGAGGGGGTGTCGCCGGACCCGGCCGACCCGCCGCCGACCATCCCGCGTGAGATGCTGCTGGAGATCTGCGAGCGCACCCCGGGCTACCCGTCCTGGCAACAGTCGGTGTGGCTGAGCCATTGTGAACGGCCCTGCGCGTTCCTCGGATTCGCCAGCGGCGAAGACCTGCTGCCGATCCTGGACCAGGTCCGGCCGGACGTGGCGGCGGTCAATCCGCGCGACGCCGACGGGGTATTGGAGTGCCTGACCCGTGATGGCGAGATGGTCGGTTGCCTGTTCCAGTGCCTGCAGTGCGGCCAGCACCGCCTTCACGTCGATCTGGGCTGAATACCTTCGCCGGGCATGGCCCGGCGCTACCTGCCGAGGGGTAGGTGCCGACCTTGGTCGGCACGACGGCACGGCGGGCCGGGTTGCCCGCCACCCCCATCTGCGCCATAATGCGCGGCTTCCTGCCCTCTGGGCGGGAACCCTTGCCCCACCGCGGTATCCACGGCGGGGGGCTGTCCGGCCGCAAGGCCACATCCGAAAGGTAGAAAAAACATGAGTCGTCATTACGAAATCGTGTTCATGGTCCACCCGGACCAGAGCGAGCAGGTCCCGGCCATGATCGAGCGCTACAAGTCGCTGGTCGAGAACGGCAACGGCACCATCCACCGTCTGGAAGACTGGGGCCGCCGCCAGCTGGCGTACCCGATCCAGAACCTGGTGAAGGCGCACTACGTGCTGCTGAACATCGAAGCCGACCAGGCCGTGCTGAACGAGCTGACCGAAAGCTTCCGCTTCAACGACGCCGTGCTGCGCAACCTGGTCATCAAGCGTGACGAGGCTGACACCGAGCAGTCGCTGATCATGAAGAGCAAGGACGAGAAGGGTGACAAGCCGGAGCGCGGTGAGCGCCGTCGTCGTGACGACGAAGAAGGCGAGTCCACCACCACCGCTGACAACGAAGCCGGCGACGACGCCGCTTCCGCCGCCTAAGGAGCCTTCCCATGTCCAAGTTCTTCCGTCGCCGCAAGTTCTGCAAGTTCACGGCTGAAGGTGTGAAGGAGATCGACTACAAGGATCTCAACACCCTGCGCCAGTACCTGACCGAGAACGGCAAGATCGTGCCGAGCCGCGTCACCGGTACCAAGTCGAAGTACCAGCGTCAGCTGGCGACCGCCGTCAAGCGCGCTCGCTTCCTGGCCCTGATCCCGTACACCGACAACCACGACGTCTGATGCCCGGCGGGGCGGCCCCGTGCCGCCCCGCTGTGCCAGCTATTCGGACAGCCACAGTTGCGGGGCGCTGCCTCGCTAACGAATAACTTATCTGGAGCACTACCATGCAGCTGATCCTCCTGCAGAAGGTCACCAACCTCGGCAACCTGGGTGACCTGGTCACCGTCAAGCCGGGCTACGGCCGTAACTTCCTCGTGCCGCAGGGCAAGGCCGTGCCGGCCACCGAGACCAACAAGGCCGAGTTCGAAGCCAAGCGCGCCGAATACGAAGCCAAGGCACAGTCCATCCACGCCGACGCTGAAGCCCGCAAGGCCAAGCTGGAAGGCGCGAGCGTGACCATCGCCGCCAACGCTTCGACCGAAGGCAAGCTGTACGGCTCGGTCGGCGCCCGCGAAATCGCCGATGCCTTCACCGCTGCCGGCCTGGAGCTGAGCAAGAGCGAGGTCATCCTGGGCGAAGGCGCCTTCCGCAACATCGGTGAATACGACGTCCTGGTGCACCTGCACGCCGACGTGGAAACCACCGTCAAGGTTGTGGTCGAAGCCGAAAAGGCCTGATTCCGGGCCAAAAGGCCGGGTATCACCGCAGAACGGGCGCCCGCAGGGGTGCCCGTTTTGTTTTGGGCGGCCGCCGCCCGCGCTGCGATGTTCCACGCCCCGCGTAGAACATGCCTCGTAGAACCGGGCCACATCGGTATACTCAGGGCGTCACGCCCATGTCATTGTCGGCGATCCCAGCAGGATCAATGACTTGCAGGGCAAGCAGGCCGCCCGCCGGCCCCAGCCCGGAACCCCTATGCGTCTTTCCACGATCAAGCTGTCCGGCTTCAAGTCGTTCGTCGATCCGACCACCCTGCACCTGCCGACCAACATGACCGGCGTGGTGGGCCCCAATGGTTGCGGCAAGTCGAACATCATCGACGCCGTGCGCTGGGTCATGGGTGAGAGTTCGGCCAGCCGTCTGCGCGGCGACTCGCTGACCGACGTGATCTTCTCCGGTTCCAATGCGCGCAAGCCGGTCTCGCAGGCCACCGTCGAGCTGATCTTCGACAACTCCGATCATACGATTTCCGGCGAATACGCCTCGTTCAACGAAATCTCGGTCAAGCGCACGGTCAGCCGCGATGGCACCAGCAACTATTATCTGAACGGCACCAAGTGCCGCCGTCGCGACATTACCGATCTGTTCCTGGGCACCGGCCTGGGCCCGCGCAGCTACTCGATCATCGAGCAGGGCATGATCAGCCAGATCATCGAGGCGCGCCCGGAAGACCTGCGCGTGTACCTGGAAGAGGCCGCCGGCATTTCCAAGTACAAGGAACGCCGCAAGGAAACCGAAACCCGCATCCGCCACACCCGCGAGAACCTGGACCGGCTGGGCGACCTGCGCGATGAGATCGGCAAGCAGCTGGAACACCTGAAGCGCCAGGCCAAGCAGGCCGAGCAGTACCAGGCGCTGCAGGAAGAGCGCCGGGTGAAGGATGGGCAGTGGAAGGCGCTGGAATTCCGCGGCCTGGATGGCCGTCTTTCCAAGCTGCGCGAGGGCCTGCTGCAGGAAGAAACGCGTCTGCAGCAGCTGATTGCCGAGCAGCGTGAAGCCGAAGCCCATATCGAAACCTCGCGCGTGCGCCGCGAAGAGGCGGCCGATGCCTTGAATACCGCACAGGCGGCGGTCTACCAGGTGGGCAGCACGCTGGCCAGGGTGGAGCAGCAGATCCAGCACCAGCGCGAGCTGTCGCAGCGCCTGCACAAGGCGCGCGACGAAACCCAGCAGGCGCTGGCCGAGCTGGGCCAGCACATCAGCGGCGACGAGGCGCGCCTGGGCGTGCTGCGCGAGGCTGTCGAAGACGCGACCCCGCAGCTGGAAGCGCTGCAGGAAGAGAACGAGATCAAGCAGGAAAGCCTGCGCGAGGCCGAAGACCGCCTGGCCAGCTGGCAGCAGCGCTGGGAACAACACACTTCGCAGAGTTCGGAAGCTTCGCGCGCCGGCGATGTCGAGCGCACCCGCGTGGACTACCTGGACAAGCAGATCCTGGATGCCGACCGCCGCCGCGAGGCGCTGGCGGCCGAGCGTGCCGGCCTGGATGTGGACGCGCTGGAAGAGGCGTTCGAGCAGCTGCACCTGCAGCACGACACGCAGAAAGCCGCGCTGGACGAGCTGACCGAAGCGGTCGAGCACCGCAAGGAAGGCGTGGTCGCCGTGCAGGAACAGCAACGCGCGGGCCAGAACGAACTGGCCGAGCTGCACAAGCAGGTCAATGGCCTGCGTGGGCGCCTGGCCTCGCTGGAAACCCTGCAGCAGGCCGCCCTGGGCCAGGAGCAGGGCGCTGCGGTGGCCTGGTTGCAGTCGCATGGTCTGGATTCGGCGGCACGCGTCGGCGAGCGACTGGACGTCGACGCCGGCTGGGAGAATGCCGTTGAAAGTGCGCTGGGCGAACTGATCGAAGGCGTGCTGGTCGACGACCCGTCCCGCCTGGTCGACGCGCTCGGCGAGCTGGGCGAGGGCCGCATTGCCCTGGTCGCCAGCGATGACGCCGCGTTGCATGTGGCGCCGACCTCGCTGGCCGCACGCGTGCGTGGCCCGGCGGCGATCCGTCGCTTGCTGGCGCACCTGCACGGTGCCCGCGACCTGGCCGAGGCCAAGACGCTGCAGGCCAGCCTGCCTGAAGGTGATTCCATCATCACCCAGCACGGCGAGCGCCTGGGCCAGGGCTGGCTGCGCGTGTCGCGCTCCGGCGCCGCGCAGCAGGGCGCCTTGCTGCGCGAACGCGAGATCAATGAACTGCGCGAGCAGATCGAACAGCTGCAGGACCGCGAGGCCGAGCTGGAAGAGCGCTTGGCCGGCCTGCGCGAGCAGTTGCTGGCCGCCGAGCAGCAGCGCGAGGACGCGCAGCGCACGTTGTACCAGGCCCATCGCGGCGTATCTGAACTGGCCGGCCAGCTGCAGGGCCAGCAGGGCAAGGTGGAGGCCGCGCGTGCCCGCATCGACCGCATCGAAGGTGAGCTGAAGCAGTTGCTGGAGACGCTGGACGCCAACAACGAACAGGCGCGCGAAGCGCGTTCGCGGCTGGAAAACGCGGTCAGCAGCATGGGCGATCTGGAATCGACGCGGCAGGGCCTGGAAGGCGAGCGCCGCCAGCTGACCGAAGCGCGCGACCTGGCCCGTGATGCTGCACGTGCGGTGCGCGAGCGTTCGCATGCGCTGGCACTGACCCTGGAATCGCAGCGCGCGCAGTTGGCGTCGCTGGGGCAGGCGCTGGAGCGCATGAGCACCCAGCGTGTCCAGCTGGATTCGCGCCTGGGCGAACTTCATTCGCAGCTGGACGATGGCGATTCACCGGTGGAATCGCTGCAGGCCGAGCACCAGCGTGCGCTGGAAGAACGCGTACGCGCCGATCGCGTGCTGACCGAGGCGCGCACCCTGCTGGACGGCATCGATGCCGACCTGCGCACCTATGAACAGACCCGCCACCAGCGTGACGAGCAGGCGTTGGCGCAGCGTGAGCGTATTTCCCAGCGCCGGCTGGACCAGCAGGCCCTGGTGCTGAGCGCCGAGACCCTGCAGGCCGCCGTGGAAAAGGCCGGTTTCGTGATGGCCGAGGTGCTCGAGGCGCTGCCGGACGATGCGCGCCTGGGCGAGTGGGAGCAGGCCGTGCACCAGATCGACGCGCGCATGCGCCGGCTGGAGCCAGTGAACCTGGCCGCCATCCATGAGTACGGCGAGGCCTCGCAGCGCTCGGACTACCTGGATGCGCAGCACACCGACCTGACCACCGCGCTGGAAACCCTGGAAGATGCGATCCGCAAGATCGACCGCGAAACGCGCGGGCGCTTCAAGGACACCTTCGACCGGGTCAACGCCGGCGTGCAGGCGCTGTATCCGCGCCTGTTCGGTGGCGGCCATGCCTACCTGGAACTGACCGGCGAAGACCTGCTCGACACCGGCGTGACCATCATGGCGCGCCCGCCGGGCAAGCGCGTGTCCAGCATCTCGCTGCTGTCCGGTGGCGAGAAGGCGATGACCGCGGTGGCCCTGGTGTTTGCCATCTTCCAGCTGAACCCCGCGCCGTTCTGTCTGCTGGACGAAGTGGACGCGCCGCTGGACGAGGCCAACGTCGGTCGCCTGGCCAACATGGTCAAGGAAATGAGCGAGAAGGTGCAGTTCCTGTTCGTCAGCCATAACAAGGCGACGATGGAAGCGGCGCACCAGCTTTCCGGCGTGACCATGCGCGAACCGGGCGTCAGCCGCCTGGTCAGCGTGGACCTGGAAGAAGCCGCGCGATTGGCGGGCGCGGCCTGACGTGCCATTCTAGTTACCTGAATGAACTAGCCGGAGAACCCATCGAATGTCCGACACGGGACTGTTGCGCATCGGCATCCTGGCCGCCGGCCTGCTGCTGGTGGCTGCGATCTTCCTGTTTGGTCGCCCCAAGAAGAAGCCGCAGGGGCGTCGCGTGGACGGCCCCGAGCCGGCTGCGGGCGAGCGCCGCGAGCCGGTACTGGGCGAAGACGGCGTACCGCTGGCCGAGACCCGCAGCGAACCCGGCCTGGGCGAAGAGGGCCAGCAGGCCGAGCTGGGCCTGGCCGATGCAGACGCCGCGGCCAACGATCTTGGCAAGCGCGCCACCCAGGATTTCGACAAGATCGTTTCGCTGTTCGTGGCCGCCCGCGCAGGCGAACAGCTGCGTGGCGAAGACATCGTGGTGGCGGCGGAAAAGACCGGTCTGGTATTCGGCCACATGAACGTGTTCCACCGGCTGGTGGAAGGCCACCCCGAGCGCGGCCCGATTTTCTCGATGGCCAGCATCATGAAGCCGGGCAGCTTCGACATGGCCAACATCCGCGCCATGGAAACCCCGGCCATCGCCTTCTTCCTGACCCTGCCGGCGCCGCTGACCGCGCTCGATGCCTGGGAAAAGATGCTGCCCACCGTGCAGCGCATGGCCGAACTGCTTGATGGCGTGGTGCTGGATGACAGCCGCAACGCCCTGGGCCGCCAGCGCATCGCCCATATCCGTGACGAACTGCGCGCCTACGACCGCCAGCACCAGGCCCCGCCGCTGACCAAGACCCCGCGCTGGTAACAGCGCCAGTCGAGCATGGTTCGACTCTACATATCGGCGCAACCTTGTAGAGTCGAGCCATGCTCGACTCAAAATATTACGGCGACCGATCAAACCAACGGCACCACGCAGCCGGATGATCGCCAAGCTGCGCCGAAAGGCCCGCGTGTACGGGGTTGGCGGCGATGTACAGCGCCTGGCTTTTCAAGGATTCGTCGCACCGTACTGCGTGGTCATAGTAGCCACGCTGCCAGAGAGGGCCGTCGGTCCCAACCAGACGGCTGCAGCGCGACTTCATCATCTGCACCGACGCAGCAAGGGTTCCTGAGCGCAGTTGCATCAGCCAGTGCACGTGGTCGGGCATGACCGCCCAGGCAAGATTGAGGCATCGGCCCTCCTGCTGGATCCATTGCAGTCCCGCAACGATGACGGCGGCGCGTTCTGGATCGTCAAAGTAGCGACGGCGTTGATGGATGACCGTCGTGATCGCATGGACATTCCGCACCTGCGACCAACGGCCTTTCAGGAGAAGTGGACTGGGCATGCCTCAGCATTGGCTGGGCAAGGCTGCTTGGGTATCGCTTGAACGCGGTCAGGTTTGTAGGAAAGGCCCCAGTCGAGCATGGCTCGACTCTACAGATGGGTCGCCCTCGGCGTCATGCCGGTACGCCGGTGACCTCGGCAAATGCTCGGCGGAACGCCGCCATCTCCGCTTCGGTGCCCACGGTGACCCGCACGCGCTGCGGCCAGATCGGCCAGCTGCGGCCGATCACCACGCCGTTGTTCGCCATGGCCTTGGCAAAGGCACTCCCGTCGCGCTGCACATCCACCACGAAGCAGTTCGCTTCCGACGGCACGCAGCGGAAACCGCGCCTGCCCAGCCAGGCGATGGTGGCCTGGCGTACCTGCGCGTTCTGCTGGCGCCGCTGCGACACCAGCTGCGCGTCGCCCAGGCTGGCCAGCGCTGCGGCCAGGGCGGGTACCGGCAGGGGGTTCTCGCCCGGGCTGGACAGTTCGCGCAGGCGCTCGGGATGGGCGGCGGCCACGCCCAGGCGCAGGCCGGCCATGCCATACAGCTTGGAAAACGTGCGCAGCACGATCAGGTCATCGCGCTGGGCAACCTGGCCGATCAGGCTGGGCTGGTCGCTGTACTGCAGGTAGGCCTCGTCCACCAGTACGCGGGTGGCCGCCGGCTTGTTGGCCAGCAGCCAGGCCAGTTCGGCCGGCGCACTGATCGATCCGGTCGGGTTGTTCGGGTTGCACACGTAGATCAGGCCCGTGGGCCGCGCGTGGGCTGCTGCCACCATCGCCCGCAGGGCGTGAGCACCGTCCTCGCGCAGTGGCACCTTTGTTACCTGCGCGCCGCGCGCAGCAGCCAGGTCACCCAGCGCCTCGAAGGTGGGGTCGGCCACCACCAGCGCAGACTGCGGCCCGGTCCACAGCGTGGCGGCGCGGTTCAGAGGCTCGCTGGAACCCGGGTACAGGCGCACATGGTCGGCCGGCACGGCGTTCTGGGTGGCGAAGACATCGCGCACCTGCCCGGCCAGCGCAAACTGATAGCGGCCACTGCCGGCGATGCTGTCGCGAGCGGCCTGTTGGGCGGCGGGCGCAGGGCCGTAGGGGCACTCATTGAAGTTCAACAGCACTGGGCCAGCTGCCACGGGCGCCGGTTGCGCTGCAGCAGCGCGGGGCAGACCCGTGCCGGCAACAGCCAGGCCGACGCCGGCCAGGTGCAGGAAATGGCGGCGCGATGTGGGCAGGGTCACGGGCGGGATTCCAAGGGGCGGTTGCCGCACGCTAGCGCTGGTGGGGCAGGGCGGCAAGCCCACCGGTCGGTAGAGTCGAGCATGGCTCGACACTACAAATACGGCGATACGGGGCCTGACGGTCGGGCGCGGTAGAATTCCCGGCCATCCCAGAACCACCGGATTCCGATGAGCCCCAGCCCCGCCGAACGCGCCGAGGATCTCCGCCGGCAGATCGCCCAGGCCAACCGTGCCTATCACGAGCTGGATGAGCCGGAAATTCCCGATGCCGACTACGACCGGCTGGTCCGCGCGCTGGAGGCGCTGGAGCGCGAGCATCCCGAGCTGGCCCGCGCCGACAGTCCGACCCAGCAGGTGGGCGCGCGCCCGTCCGGTCGCTTCGCCGAAGTCGCCCACGCGGTGCCGATGCTGTCGCTGTCCAATGCGTTCAGCGATGAGGAAGTGGCGGACTTCGTGCGGCGTATCGACGAGCGCCTGCGCCGTGGCGCGCTGCGCTTTTCCGCCGAGCCGAAGATGGACGGCCTGGCGATCAGCCTGCGCTACGAAGACGGCCAGTTCGTGCTGGGCGCGACCCGTGGCGATGGCAGCACCGGCGAGGACGTGACCGCCAACCTGCGGCAGATCGCCGATATTCCCAAGCGCCTGCAGGGCAGTGGTTGGCCCGATGTGCTGGAAGTGCGCGGCGAGGTGTACATGGCCCGCGCCGATTTCGAGGCCTACAACGAACGTGCGCGCCTGCACGGCGGCAAGGTGCTGGCCAACCCGCGCAACGCAGCGGCGGGATCATTGCGCCAGCTCGACGCGAAAATCAGCGCCCAGCGTCGGCTCAGCTTCTTTGCCTACGGCACGGGCGAAGTGCAGGGCGGCGAGCTGCCGGACACCCATTCGGGAACGCTGGCGCAGCTCGGCGCCTGGGGTTTCCCGGTCAGCGAGCTGTGCCAGGTGGTGGAAGGCAGCGAAGGGCTGCTGGGCTACTACCGCATGATCGGCGAGCGCCGTGACGGCCTGCCGTTCGATATCGATGGGGTGGTCTACAAGCTGGACGACCGTGCCGGCCAGCAGACGATGGGCTTCGTTTCGCGCGCACCGCGCTGGGCCATCGCACACAAATTCCCGGCGCAGGAACAGAGCACCACGGTGGAGGCGATCGAGATCCAGATCGGCCGTACCGGTGCGGCCACGCCAGTTGCGCGCCTGGCGCCGGTGGCGGTGGCCGGGGTGATCGTGTCCAACGCCACCCTGCACAACGCCGACCAGATCGCGCGGCTGGACGTGCGGGTGGGCGACAGCGTGATCGTGCGCCGTGCCGGCGATGTCATTCCCGAAGTGGTCAGCGTCATCCTGGACCGTCGCCCGCCGGGCACGACGCCCTGGCAGATGCCCACCCACTGCCCGGTGTGCGGTGCGGAAATCGTGCGCGAAGAAGGTGCAGCGGCATGGCGCTGTTCGGGTGAACTGTCCTGCCCGGCGCAGCGCAAGGAAGCCATTGCGCACTTCGCATCGCGCCGCGCCATGGATATCGACGGCTTGGGCGACAAGTACATTGAAACGCTGGTGGATGCCGGCATCGTGAAAAGCGTGGCAGATCTGTACCGCCTCAGCCGCGACACGCTGCTGCACCTGAAGCTGGTGCTCGATGCCGAAGATCCCTCGGCCCTGGCCGCGGCACTGAAGCTGCACCTGCCCGCCGAGGGCAGTGGCGCAGTGCTCACCGCCGTGCTGAAGCTGGACGCCGCCGATGCGGGCTGGCGCGCGCAGGCGCTGGTGCAGCCGGCCAGCTTCGAATGGAACACGAAGAAGATCGCCACCAAGTGGGCCGACAACCTGATCGCGGCCATCGATGCCAGCCGCGATGCCACGCTGGAACGCCTGTTGTTCGCGTTGGGTATCGAGCACGTTGGCGAAAGCACGGCCAAGGCACTGGCGCAGTGGTTCGGTGACCTGGAATTGATCCGCCACCTGCCGTGGCCGCTGTTCAAGCGCGTGCCGGACATCGGCGGTGAAGTCGCACGTTCGCTGGGGCATTTCTTCGAGCAGCCCGGCAACCAGCAGGCCATCGACGACCTGCTCCAGGTGGGGCAGGTGCGCATTGCCGACGCCCATCCGCCCAGCGCCAAGCTCCGCGAGGGGCTGGATCTGGCCCAGCTGCTGGTGGAGGCCGAGATTCCCGGCATCACCCGCCTGCGCGCTGAAAAGCTGGTGGCAGCGTTGCCGTCCGCGCAGGCGGTGCTGGATGCCGAGCACGGCCAGTTCGTCAACGCCGGCCTGCCCGATGACACCGCGCGCGGGCTGGCACTGTGGCTGGACAGCGATGGGCAGGGGGCAATGCTGCTGGCCGCCGAGCGCGCCATGCTGCACATCCTGGCCCACGCGCCGGCCCTGGCCGAGGTGGTGGCCGGGCCGCTGGACGGGCAGACCGTGGTGCTGACCGGCACCCTGGCCCAGCTCACCCGCGATGTGGCCAAGGAGCGCCTGGAAGCGCTGGGCGCCAAGGTGTCGGGCAGCGTCTCGAAGAAGACCAGCTTCCTGGTGGCAGGCACCGAAGCAGGTTCCAAGCTGGACAAGGCGCAATCGCTGGGTGTGCCGGTGTGGGACGAAGATCGCCTGCTGGCCTATCTGGCCGAACACGAGTGATGAACCCGCCGGGCGCCGCGCGCGCCCGGCCTGAAGCAAGAGAGGACTACCGATGCAGATCGCCCCGCTGGATTTCCGCCTGGCCACCCGTGCCGATGAAGAGGCATTGATTGCCTTGATGCGCGACTTCTACGCCGAAGACAAGATCGAATTCGATGATGCCCGCGTTCGCCGCGGGGTCGATGCGCTGCTGGCCGACCCGCGCAATGGCGAGGTGCTGCTGTGGCTGGACGAAGCCGGCGAGGTGGTCGGCCATGCAGTGTTGGCGATGGGCTTCAGCCTGGAACAGGGCGGCCATTTCGTGCTGCTGGACGAGCTCTACCTGAGCCATCGCGCACGTGGTCGTGGTCGCGGCAAGCAGGCGCTGGCCATCTGCGAACAGCGCGCACGCGGCCGCGGCGTCACCCGCCTGCGGCTGGAAGTGAACCACCACAATGAACTTGCACGCCGCCTGTACCTGGCCAGCGGCTATATCGATGACACCCGCAGCCTGCTGACCCTGCCGCTGGACCATCCGCGCGCCGAGGGCATCCTGTGAATCCGCAGCTGATGCGCACGCTGCAGCAGCGCGCGGCGTTGAATGCGCTGCTGCGCCGCTTCTTCGCCGAACGCGATGTGATGGAAGTGGAAACGCCAATCCTGTCGGTGGCCGGCAATACCGAACCTAACATCGACAGCTTCCATACCGATTTCAGTGGCCACGTCGATGCCGGTGGCCGCCGTCGCTGGCTGCGCACCTCGCCCGAGTTTCCGCTCAAGCGTCTGCTGGCGGCCGGCGTGGGCGACTGCTACGAGCTGGGCCGGGTGTTCCGTAACGGCGAAGCGGGCGGCCGCCACAACCCCGAATTCACCATGCTGGAATGGTACCGGGTCGGCTGGGACCACCACCGCTTGATGCACGAAACCGCCGAGCTGGTACGCCAGGCGCTGGCCCTGGTGGGGCGCACCGCCAGCCTGCGCGTGCTCAGCTATCGCGAGCTGTTCCAGCAGCATGCCGGGGTGGATCCCTTCGCTGCCGACGAGGCAGCACTGCGCGCGACGCTGGGCGAGGTGCACATCGACCCGGTCGGGCTGACCCGCGATGACTGGCTGGACCTGCTGATGACCCATCGCATCCAACCGCACTTCGATGACGCGGTGATGACGGTGGTGCATGACTGGCCTGCCAGCCAGGCGGCGCTGGCCCGCATCCGCGCCGGCAGCCCGCCGCTGGCCGAACGCTTCGAGCTGTACCTGGGCACGGTGGAGCTGGCCAACGGCTACCACGAACTGAACGATGCCCATGAACAGCGTGCGCGCTTCAACAGCGATCTGCAGCGCCGCCACGCGCGTGGGCAGGTGCAGCCGGCGCTGGATGAGGCGCTGCTGGACGCACTGCCGGGCCTGCCCGACTGCGCGGGCGTGGCGGTAGGCGTGGACCGCCTGCTGATGGCGATGAACGGCACGCCGCGCATTGCCGATGTGCTGGCCTTCGACTTCGCCCATGCATGAGCGTGGCGTGCGCGCGTTCTTCGCGCCGCCGCTGCAGGGCCTGAACGGATCGAGCACATTCCACGCTTGATTCAGCAACGGCGATGATGCTCTTATCACGCCTGATGCCAGACACTGGCAGCGTGGTTATCGACTCGGTTGGGGAAAGCTTTGGTCAAGTGGTTGGCGGTCGTAGCGGCACCGGTGTACTCCATGGCGATATGGGGCGCGGTCATGCCGTTGCCGGCGTCGGCGCAGACCGGTTATGACGGCCAGGTCATCACCTGCGAATCGCGCGACATGGGCTGGGTGCACTGCGACCTGGACGTCAGCAATGGCGTCGACCTGGTACGGCAGTTGTCCAGCAACAGCTGCATCCGCGGCAGCGAATGGGGCACCGACCGCAGCGGCGTATGGGTCACCCTGGGCTGCCGCGCCGAGTTCCGTGCACGTGCGGCCGCAGGTACCGCAGCCACGACGGCCAGCTCCGAGACCGGCAAGCGCCTGGTGCGCCGCGTGGTGCGCTGCGAATCCAGTGGTCGGCCGCAGAGCTGCCCCGTGCGGCTGGACGGCGCGCCGGTGCGGCTGCTGCGCCAGCTGTCGGTGCTGCCATGCCGAGAAGGGCAGGGCTGGGGCTACAAGCGCAATGAAATCTGGACCAGCCGTGGCTGCCAGGGCGATTTCGAGGTGGCCGACGAACAGGGCCGCTTCGTCGATATGCCGCGCCGGCTGACCTGCGAATCCAAATCCAAGCGGCGTCGCTTCTGCGGGGCCAGCATCAGCGCCGGCGCCGTGGTGTCGCGGCAGATTTCCGGAACCGCCTGCGTGGAAGGGCAGACCTGGGGCTGGAACCGCAACGGGGTCTGGGTGGATGGCGGCTGCCGGGCCGAATTCTCGGTGAATTGACCGCCCGGCAGGGCCACGGGGCAGGGGCTGGCCCTACAATGGGCCCATGAACACTGCCACCGATCTCGATTACGCCCGTTACGACCACATCCGCCCGATCCTGTGGACCGGCGACGCGCTGCAGCTGCTGGACCAGCGCAAGCTGCCCTTCGTGGTGGAACACGTTGCCTGCCATGACAGCGACGAAGTCGCTGCCGCCATCCATGCGTTGACCGTACGTGGCGCGCCGGCCATCGGCATCGCCGCGGCCTGGGGCGTGGTGCTGGCCGCGCGCGATGTGCAGGCCGCTGACGGCGCACATGCGCTGCAGCAGCTGGAACCGGCGCTGCAGCGCCTGAATGCCTCGCGCCCGACCGCAGTGAATCTGGCCTGGGCGCTGGCGCGCATGCGCCGCGCGCTGTCCGCCGCCGGCGCCGACTGGAAGGCCGTGCTGGAAGCCGAGGCGCAGGCCATTGCCGAAGAAGACCTGGCCGCCAACCGCCACATGGGCGCGCTGGGCGCGGGCCTGATCGAGGCCGGCAGCGGCGTACTGACCCACTGCAACACCGGTTCGCTGGCCACGGCCGGTTTCGGCACCGCCCTGGGCGTGATCCGCGCCGGCATGGCCCAGCAGCGCATCGCCCGGGTGTTTGCCGGCGAAACCCGGCCGTGGCTGCAGGGCGCCCGCCTGACCGTGTGGGAACTGCAGCAGGACGGCATCGACGCCACCCTGATCGCCGATTCGGCCGCCTCGCACCTGATGAAGACCGGTGCGGTGCAGTGGGTGATCGTCGGCGCCGACCGCATCTGCGCCAACGGCGATACCGCCAACAAGATCGGCACCTACCAGCTGGCCATCGCCGCCCGCCACCACGGGGTGAAGTTCATGGTGGTGGCACCCTCTTCCACGGTGGACATGGATACCGTGGACGGCAGCCAGATCGAGATCGAGCAGCGCGACCCGGGCGAGCTGTACGGCGTAGGCGGTACCCGCACCGTGGCCGAGGGCATCGCCGCCTGGAACCCGGTGTTCGACGTGACCCCAGGCGAGCTGATCGACGCCATCGTGACCGAGCGCGGGGTCATCCTGAACCCGACCGTGGAAAACATGCGGGCCGCCTTCGGCGGTTGACCCCGGTTGCCCCATCCACGCATGGCGTGGATCTACCAGGCGGACCCGGCCGGTAGATCCACGCCATGCGTGGATGGATCGCCGTTCCGTCGCCCGGCTACCCCTAAGTTCCTGATTTGTGCCGGTAAAACCCCCGTAAACACGGGCGGAAAACGGCCCGTTGTGGTAGTATCGGCAGGTTGAATCGAGGTTCCGGCACGACCCCTCCTGAAGTGGGCTGCGCCGGACTGGACCGCTACCAGACAACGGAACCCGAATGGCAGAAACCGCCAAGGAAATCATCCAGGTCAACCTGGAAGACGAGATGCGCAAGAGCTACCTCGATTACGCCATGAGCGTGATCGTGGGGCGTGCGCTGCCCGATGCGCGCGATGGCCTCAAGCCCGTGCATCGCCGTGTGCTGTTCGCGATGAACGAACTGAACGCGCACAGCAACAAGCCTTACTTCAAGTCGGCGCGTATCGTCGGTGACGTGATCGGTAAGTACCACCCGCACGGCGATCAGTCGGTCTACGACACGCTGGTGCGCCTGGCACAGCCGTTCTCGCTGCGCTACATGCTGGTCGATGGCCAGGGTAACTTCGGTTCGATCGACGGCGACTCCGCCGCGGCGATGCGTTACACCGAAGCCCGCATGTCCCGCCTCGCCCACGAGCTGATGGCGGACATCGACAAGGAAACCGTCGATTTCCAGCCCAACTACGACGAAAAGGAACTGGAGCCGACGGTCATGCCGACCCGGTTCCCGAACCTGCTGGTCAATGGTTCGGCCGGTATCGCGGTGGGCATGGCCACCAACATCCCGCCGCACAACCTGAGCGAATCGATCAACGCCTGCATCGCGCTGATCGATAACCCGGAAATCGATGTCGACGGCCTGATGGAGTACATCCCGGGCCCGGATTTCCCGACCGCAGGCATCATCAACGGCACCGCCGGCATCGTCGCCGGCTACCGCACCGGCCGTGGCCGCGTGCGCATCCGTGCCAAGGCCGATATCGAAGTGGCCGACAATGGCCGCGAATCGATCATCGTCACTGAAATTCCTTACCAGGTGAACAAGGCGCGTCTGATCGAAAAGATCGCCGAGCTGGTCAAGGAAAAGAAGATCGAAGGCATCAGCGAGCTGCGCGATGAGTCCGACAAGGACGGCATGCGCATCTACATCGAGATCAAGCGCGGTGAATCTGCCGAGGTTGTGCTGAACAACCTGTACCAGCAGACGCAGATGGAATCGGTTTTCGGCATCAACATGGTGGCGCTGGTCGATGGCCGCCCGCAGTTGATGAACCTCAAGCAGATGCTGGAGGCGTTCGTCCGCCACCGTCGCGAAGTGGTCACCCGCCGCACTGTGTTCGAGCTGCGCAAGGCGCGCGCCCGTGCCCACGTGCTGGAAGGCCTGACCGTTGCGCTGGCCAACATCGACGAGATGATCGAACTGATCAAGACCTCGCCGAACCCCAACGAAGCGCGCGAACGCATGCTCGCCCGCCTGTGGGAGCCCGGCCTGGTCGGTTCGATGCTGGGCGCTGCCGGCGCTGAAGCCTCGCGTCCGGAAGACCTGCCCAAGGGCGTGGGCCTGATCGAGGGCGGCTACCAGCTGACCGAGATCCAGGCCACGCAGATCCTGGAAATGCGCCTGCACCGCCTGACCGGGCTGGAGCAGGACCGCCTGACCGAGGAATACAAGCAGCTGCTGGAAGTGATCGCCGGGCTGATCCACATCCTGGAAGATCCCGACCGCCTGCTGCAGGTGATCCGCGAAGAGCTGATCAACGTGAAGGCCGAGTTCGGCGACGAGCGTCGTACCGAAATCCGCCACAGCGAAGAAGACCTGGACATCCTGGACCTGATCGCGCCGGAAGACGTGGTGGTGACCGTGTCCCACGCCGGTTACGTGAAGCGCCAGCCGGTCAGCGTCTACCGCGCGCAGCGCCGCGGTGGCCGTGGCCGCAGTGCGGCGGCGACCAAGGAAGAGGATTTCATCGAACAGCTGTGGCTGGTCAATACGCACGACACGCTGCTGACCTTCACCAGCTCGGGCAAGGTGTTCTGGCTGCCGGTCTACCAGCTGCCCGAAGCCGGTTCGAACGCCCGCGGCCGTCCGATCATCAACTGGATTCCGCTGGAACCGGGTGAACGCGTGCAGGCCGTGCTGCCGGTGCGTGAGTACGCCGATGGCCAGTTCGTGTTCTTCGCCACCAGAAACGGCACGGTGAAGAAGACCCCGCTGAGCGAGTTCGCCTTCCGTCTGGCCCGCGGCAAGATCGCCATCAACCTGGACGAAGGCGATGCCCTGGTCGGCGTCGGCCTGACCGATGGCGAGCGTGACATCCTGCTGTTCGCCTCCAACGGCAAGACCGTGCGCTTCGGCGAAGACAAGGTCCGTTCGATGGGCCGTACCGCTACCGGCGTGCGCGGCATCAAGATGCCGGCCGGCGAGGAAGTGGTCAGCCTGATCGTGGCCGAAAGTGCCGGTGGCATCGAGGACGAGAACGAGGACGACAACGGTGTCGAGGAAACCGCCGCCAATGGCGATGCGGTGATCGACGGCGCCGACGACGCCAGCGTGCAGTACATCCTGACTGCCACCGAAAACGGCTACGGCAAGCGCACCCCGCTGCCGGACTACCCGCGCAAGGGCCGTGGCACGCAGGGCGTGATCGGCATCCAGACCACCGAGCGCAACGGCAAGCTGGTCGCCGCGGTGCTGATGGGGTCGGGCGACGAAGTCCTGCTGATCTCCGACGGCGGCACCCTGGTGCGTACCCGCGGCTCGGAAATCAGCCGCGTGGGCCGCAACACCCAGGGCGTGACCCTCATCCGCCTGTCCAAGGATGAGAAGCTGCAGGCCGTGGAGCGCATGGACGCCTCGATCGACGAGGACGAGGACGAGGTGGCTGCTGCCGCCCCGGCCGAAGCCCCCGCACCGAGCGAGGACGCGCCGCAGGCGTAAGCCCGCCTCGCGACGTCACCTCAACAACGCCGGCCTCGTGCCGGCGTTGTTGTATCTGGCGCTCACCGCACGCGCACTTCACAGCGACGGTGGGATAACAGGCCATGCTGCCCCCGGAGATCGACGATGTCCGCCACGCCGCAGTCCGCCGCACCCGCTGTGTCCCGCCACCCATTGGTAACCGTGCTGGCCCTGCTGCTGGTCGTGCTGGGGCTGGTCATCGGTGGCCTGGGCGCGTGGCTGGGTAGCCTGGGCGGCTCCTGGTACTACGCCATCGCCGGTGCCGGCCTGCTGGCCAGCGGCATCCTGCTGTGGGGCAATCGCCGCAGCGGCGCACTGTTCTACGCGGCGCTGTTCGTCGGCACCCTGCTGTGGACCTGGTGGGAATCGGGCAGCGATTACTGGCGCTGGGTGCCGCGGCTGGGCATGGTGACCGCGCTGGGCATCGTGCTGGCGTTCGTGGCGCCCACCCTGCGCACGCCGGTGCCCAAGCGGCTGTCGCGCAGCGTTGGATGTGTGCTGATCCTGGTCTTCGTGGCCGCCTTCGCGCTGGCCTTTGCCCCGCATGGTCAAGTGGATGGCCGCCAGCCGTACCCCGAGGCCGCAGTCAGTGCTGGCCTGGACCCCACGCGCGACACCACCGGGCTGCAGCCGTCCGACCAACCTGCCGAAGAGGACTGGGCGGCATGGGGCCGCAGCAACGCGGCCACGCGTTTTTCGCCGCTGCAGCAGATCACCCCGAAGAACGTGGGCACGCTGCAGCTGGCCTGGCAGTTCCGCACCGGTGATGTGCCCCGAAAGCGCTGGGGTGCCGAGACCACGCCGCTGAAGATCGGCAACCGGCTGTACCTGTGCAGTGCGCGCAACCAGTTGATCGCGCTGGACGCGGCCAGCGGCACTGAAGTCTGGCGCTTCGATCCCAAGGTGCGCGACGCCTCCATTCCCTATACCGCGGCCTGCCGTGGCGTGGCCTATTACGTGCAGCCCAGTGCGCCGACGGTGGCCGATGCCGTGCTGGCCGATGTGGCCGCCGATCTGGCCCTGCCAGCGCCGCCGCCCACCCCGATGCACCGCGCAGCCGCAGACGGCAGCCGGCCGTTCTGCAGTGCCCGCATCATCGAAGGCACGCTGGATGGCCGCCTGATTGCCGTGGATGCCGATACCGGACGACCTTGCGCCGCCTTCGGCAACAACGGCCAGGTGGACATCACCCTGGGCATGGGCGAGGTGCCGCCGGGCTATGTATCCATCACCTCGCCGCCGGCCATCGTGCGGGGGCTGATCATCACCGGCCACCAGGTGCTGGATGGCCAGCGCCGCGATGCGCCGTCCGGGGTCATCCAGGCCTACGACGCGATGACCGGCAAGCTGCGCTGGGCCTGGGACATGGACCAGCCCCAGCGCAGCGGTCTGCCGCCGCGCGACCAGACCTACACCCGTGGCACCCCCAACATGTGGACCACAGCCACTGGCGATGAGCAGCTGGGTCTGGTCTACCTGCCGATGGGCAATTCGGCGGGTGACTACTGGAGCGGCTCGCGCACCGAAAACCAGAACCGTTACGCCACCTCGCTGGTGGCCCTGGACGTGACCACCGGCAAGCCCGCCTGGCATTTCCAGGTCGTGCGCAAGGATGTCTGGGATTACGACCTGGGATCGCAGGCCAGCCTGATCGATTACCCGACCGCGGCCGGCAAGGTGCCGGCCATCCTGCTGCCCACCAAGCAGGGCGACCTGTACATCCTGGACCGGCGCAACGGCCAACTGCTGACGCCCGCCGAAGAGCACCCGGTGCCGCAGGGCGGGGTGGAGCCCGAACAGCGCTCGCCCACCCAGCTGTTCTCGCTGTACCACACGCTGCGCCGCGACCATGACCTTACCGAGCGTGACATGTGGGGGCTGACCCCCATCGACCAGCTGGTGTGCCGCATCCAGTTCCGCAAGGCCTACTACGAAGGCTTCTACACGCCACCCACCAGCGACCGCCACTCCATCGAGTACCCCGGCTACAACGGTGGCTCGGATTGGGGCAGCGTGGCCATCGATACGCGACGCGGCATCATCGTGGCCAACTACAACGACATGCCCAACTACAACCGGCTGGTGCCGCGTGCCGAAGCCGACCGCAAGGGCTGGCTGCCACGCGAACAGATCCGTGCCGACAACAAGGGCGGTGCCGAAGGGGCAGGCGACCCGCAGGTAGGCACGCCGTACGCGATCGACGTCAATGCCGGTTGGCGGCTGCCGTTCACTGGCCTGCTGTGCAAGCAGCCGCCTTACGGCGGCATCCGCGCGATCGACCTGCGCAGTGGCAAGCTGCTGTGGGACCGCCCGTTTGGCAGTGCGCGCGGCAACGGCCCGTTCGGCATCCGTTCTGGCCTGCCGATCGAGATCGGCACGCCCAACAATGGTGGCGCCGTGGTGACCGCCAGCGGACTGATCTTCATCGCCGCCGCCACCGATGATCTGCTGCGCGCCATCGACCTGAAGACCGGCAAGGAACTGTGGCACGCCAAGCTGCCGGCTGGCGGCCAGGCCAATCCGATGATGTACGCGCAGAACGGCCGCCAGTATGTGGTGATCGTCGCGGCAGGGCACCACTTCATGGAAACCCCGAAGGGCGATTACGTGATGGCCTACGCGCTGCCGGAATGACCGGGTAGAGTCGACCGTTGGTCGACTGCTTTTCGCGATCACCCGACACTCGCGCTGCGCGGTAGAGTCGACCGTTGGTCGACTGCTTTCCACGATCACCCGACACCCGCGTTGCGCGGTAGAGTCGACCGTTGGTCGACTGCTTTTCGCGATCACCCGACACTTGCGTTGCGCGCGATAGTCGACCAACGGTCGACTCTACCCAGCCGGCGCCGGGTGATTTCCTTATGGGCTGACTGGCCTCACACCGATGGCAGAACACAACCACGACGGGCATGTTCAACCTCATGCCCAGTCCACAACTCCTCGTCGGCCGCCGCTCCGTCGTTGGCAATGTGTACGCCATCACGATGATCTGCAGGGATCGCCGTCCCATCTTCGAAGATCCCGACCACGCCCACATCGCAATGCAGGTACTGGACGCATTGGACCATCAAGGCCTGACCACCTCGTTCGCTTGGGTGGTCATGCCCGACCACCTGCACTGGCTCGTCCAGCTACGAGAAAAGTCACTCGGGTACTGCGTGCAGCGCTTCAAGGGACGCAGCAGTTTTCTGATCAACAGGCTGCTGAAGTGTGAGGGAGCCCTGTGGCACCCGGGCTACTACGACCATGCGATCCGCAGTGAGGAGTCACTGCGAAAACAGGCGCGCTACATCCTGGGCAATCCCGTGCGCGCGGGACTGGCAACCCGGCTGGGCGAATATCCGCATGGATGGTGCTGCTGGCCACTGGATGACAACGAAGCGGGGTAGAGTCGACCGTTGGTCGACTATCGCGCGCAGCGCGGGTGTCAGGTGGTCGCGAAAAGCCAGTCGACCAACGGTCGACTCTACCGCGCAGCGCGGGTGTCAGGTGGTCGCGAGAAGCAAGCGCTCGGCCGGCAGCAGCGACGGACCGGCGGGGTCCGTCGCCGGCGCGGGTTACAGCGTCACCACCACCTTGCCGATCTGCTCATTCGATTCAAGATAGCGGTGGGCGTCCTGGATCTGCTCGAACGGGAACACCTTGGCGATCTTCGGCACCAGCGCGCCCTTGCCCAGGCCCTCTACGATGAACGCCTTGGCGCGTTCCAGCGCAGCGTCGTCCGCAACGATTTCCGAGTAGAGATAGCCCTTCAGCGTCAGCGACTTGCCCAGCACGTTGAACAACGGGAATGGGGTGGGATCGCTGCTGAGTGCACCGTACTCCAGCAGGATGCCGCCACGGGCCATCGCCTCGGTCAGTGGCACGAACTGCGGACCGCCGATGGGGTCGAACACCACGCGCGCGCCCGCGCCGTCGGTGATGCGCGCTACTTCCGCTGCCAGGTCCTGCGCCTCGGTGGCAATGACATGGGCGGCCCCGGCATCCAGCAGCGCCTGGCGCTTGCCTGCCCCGCGGGTGACGGCGATCGGCGTTGCGCCCACCGCATTGGCGATCTGGATCGCGGCCAGGCCGACGCTGCTGCTGGCGGCGGTAATGATGACGAAATCGCCGGCGGCCAGGTGCGCCTGCTCCAGCAATGCGCCCCAGGCGGTGACGTACTGCATCCAGACCGCGGAAGCCGCTTCGAAGCCCAGCGCAGGCGGATGCTTGACGACCAGCCGTGCCGGCACGTTGGCCAGTTCGCCGTAGGTGCCCCAGCGTGCGATATCCAGCGGCGGCACCACGCTGACCGTATCGCCGGCGCTGAACCCGCGCACCGCGCTGCCCGCCGCTTCGACCACGCCAGCCGCTTCGTAGCCCAGTCGACTGGGGAACTGCGCTTCCTGCAGATAGGCACCGTTGCGGAACATCACCTCGGCGCGGTTCAGGCCGATGGCCTTCACCCGGATCTGGATCTCGTCGGCGGCGGGGGCGGGAACATCGATATCGTCGATGCGCAGCACCTCGGCGGTGCCATAGTCGTGAATACGGACAATCCTGCTCATTGGGGGCTCCAGAAATGGGAAGGGGCGCGAGCGCCAGGGAAGGGTGTCCACTGTGCGCGTGGTCGCGTCGGCAGAGAAGGGGTAATCTGGAGTTTCATTGGAAAACAATTTTTTGCAATGGACCTTATCGCGCCCCTCCGAACCTTCGACAAGGTGGCCGAGGCCGGCTCCTTCGCCGCAGCCGCCGAAGCGCTGGACCTGTCACCTCAGCTGGTGGGCAAGCACATCCAGGCGCTGGAACAGCACCTGGGCGTGCGCCTGCTCAATCGCACCACACGCAAGCAGAGCCTGACCGACTTTGGCCAGGCCTACCTGACGCGAGCACGGGTCATCCTGGAGGAGGTGGAGGGCGCCGAGCAGTTGGCCGAGGTGGCGCGCGGACGGCCGATGGGACGCCTGCGCATCAGTGCGCCAGTCACCTTTGGCGTGCACGCGCTCGGTCCAGCAGTGGTGGCCTACATGCAGCAGTACCCGGACGTGCAGGTGGACCTGAACCTGTCCAACAGCCTGGTGGACATCGTCGACGAGGGCTATGACCTGGTGTTCCGTACCGGTGACCTGGTCGATAGCGGGTTGGTGGCGCGCAGACTGGGGCCGTATCCGCTGGTGCTGTGTGCAGCCCCCGATTACCTCGCCTCGCGCCCCGCCATCGTCCATCCGAGCGATCTGAGCCGGCATGAGTGCCTGGGCTTTGCCCATTCGGTCATGCGCACACGCTGGAGCTTCCGCGGCGCCGACGACAACGTGCTGACCGTAGCAGTGTCCAGCCGCCTGCTGGTCAATCAGGCAGAACCGCTGTTGACCGCCGCGCTGGGCGGTCTGGGGCTGGTCCTGCAGCCCTATGAAATGCTGGCCCCGGCGTTGGCGCGCGGTGCACTGGTGGAGGTGCTGCCCGATTACGTACCGGTGTCGCCGTGGGTGAGCCTGGTGTACCCGCGTGATCGACAGTTGACCCCCAAGCTGCGCAGTTTCCTGGATTTCTGTCTGGCGCGCTTCAGTCCGCAGAGCATGGCTCGGCCAGGCAGCGCGATAGGCTAGGATGCGCTGACGCTCCGTTCGCGAAGGAATCGCCATGGCTGTGCGCTGTCGTCCCGCCCGCCTGCTGCAGCGGGTGCTGTGGGCTCCACTGCTTCTGGCCCTGGTTACCGCCAACGCGGCGCCACCTGCGCCCGATGCCCGCACAGCCGCCGATGACTGGCTGGCCGCGTTCAATGCCGGCAGCCTGCAGCAGCTGCAGTCCTTTGCCCAGCGCTATGCCAAGACCGAAGGCAGCACGCCACAGGACTATCTGGAATTCCGCGACTCCACCGGGCCGTTGAAGCTGTTGGAGGTACGGCAGAGCACGCCGATGCAGACCACCCTGCTGGTGCTGGGCGAGCGCAGCGAGCGCGCGCTGCTGGTGCACGCACAGATGGATCCGGCCCGTCCGGCGCAGTTGAAACAGTTCCAGCTGGAAGGTACGCCTACGCCGGAACAGTACCAGCCGGCCCGCGTTCCGCTGCCGCAGTTGATGGCCGATGCGCGTGCGAAGCTGGATGCGCTGGCGGCCCAGGATGCGCTGTCGGGCAGCGTACTGGTCGCGCAGAACGGGCGCGTGCTGTTGGAATGGACGGGTGGGCTGGCCGACCGTGCCGCGAAGACACCGGTGGCGGCGCAGACCCGCTTCCGGCTGGCCTCGTCCAACAAGATGTTCACCGCGGTGGCCATCCTGCAGCTGGTGCAGGCCGGCAAGCTTGGCCTGGATGATACGATTGGCAAACACCTGCCGGACTATCCGAACACATCCGTTGCCGGAACGGTGAGCGTGCGGCAGCTGCTGAACCACACCAGCGGCCTGGGCGACTTCTTCGCGGATGATTTCGATCAGTACTCGGCCTCACTGAAGACGCTGGACGACTACGTGCAGCGTTTCGCCAAGGACGCACCGCATTTCACCCCGGGCAGCCAGGACAGCTACTCGAACTACGGGTTCATCGTGCTCGGGCGCCTCATCGAGGCGGTGTCCGGCCAGTCGTACTACGACTATGTGGATGCGCACATCCTGCGTCCGGCAGGCATGACCGGCACCGGCTTCGAGCCGGAAGCGGTGGACGTTCCAAAGCGTGCGGTCGCCTACACCCGGGTGGATGGGCAGTGGGCGCGCGAGACGAAGACGCTGCCCTGGCGTGGCATGTCCGCCGGCGGCGGCTACAGCACCACCGGCGACATGCTGAAGTTTTGCGAGGCGCTGCGCAACGGCACCCTGCTTGCACCTGCATTGTTGCAGCAGGCCACGCGCGCACAGAACCACAAGAGCTGGTATGGCTACGGCTTCGTGGTGCAGGGGCAAGGCCGCCAGCGCCAGTACGGGCACGAGGGCGGCGCACCCGGGTCGAACAGTGCCATCGTGGTGCTGCCCGAGCAGGGTTACGTGGTGATCGGACTGGCCAACGTCGATCCGGACGCGGTGGGCAATGTGGTCAATTACATCGCCCGGCGCCTGCCGCTTTGATCAACGCTTGCCGGGCACCGGCGCATCGGCGGCAATCAGTTTTTCCTGCTTCAGCTCGGCCCAGAAATCGGCGGGAATGGCGATGGCCATCGAGGCCACGTTCGCCTGCACCTGTTCGGCGCTGCGCGCACCGGGAATGATCGAGGAAACCACCTCGGGCGCATCGGCAAACTGCAGGGCCGCAGTGCGCAAGTCGATGCCGTGGCGTTCGCAGATGGCGGCCATGCGCGCACGCTTTGCCGGTGCCCAGTCGGGAATCGGGCTGCCGTACAGGTAGCGCTCGCGGCCGGTCAGATAGCCGGCCAGCAGGGGTGAACCGACCATCACCGACACGCCTTTCTCGGCCAGCTTCGGGAAGGTGTCGTGCAGGGTGGCTTCGTGGTCCAGCAGCGAGTACTGGCAGGCCAGCAGCATGATGTCCGGATCGGCTTCAGCCACCGCGCGCAGGGCGGGCTGCGGCCGATTCACCCCGAAGCCCCAGGCCTTGATCAGCCCTTCCTCGCGCATGCGCGTCAGCTCGGGCATGGCGCCCTTCAGGGCCTCGGCGAAGCGTTGTTCCCAGGGCATGCCCAGGTCGGTGTTCTCGGGCGAAAGATCATGGATCAGCACGATATCCAGCTGCGCCACGCCCAGCCGGTTCAGGCTGTCTTCCACCGAACGTCGGGTGCCGGCCGCGGAATAGTCGTAGGCGTAGCGGAACGGTGCCGGGTCGTGCCAGTTGGTTTTCTGCAGCGGTCCAGCGGTGCCGGTCAGCAGGCGGCCGGTCTTGCTGGACAGGGTGTACTGGTCCGGCACATGGGTGTGCAGCTCGCGGCCCATGCGTCGTTCGCTCAGGCCCAATCCGTACCACGGCGATGTGTCGAACGTGCGGATGCCCGCCGCCCACGCGGCGGCCATGGTGGCCTGTGCGGCCGCATCGGTGGTGGGCGCCAGACTGCCGCCCAGCGGTGCCCCGCCCAGTCCCAGGCGGGTCTGCGGGCGATAGCGACCACCTGCCTGCGGCGGGTTGCGGGCCAACGTGGCCCCGGGGCGCGGGGTGCCGCGGGTCGGCAGCACGCTGCCCGGCGCAGGCGATTGCGCGAACAGCGGTGCGGTGGCCGAGAGTGCGGCCGCAGCGGCGGCCAGGGAAAGGAAGCGGCGTCGTGAGGTCACGTCAGTCTCCTGTGCGGAAGGCGGGCGGGTGTCTCGCAGAGCCGGTTCACTGTACCGCGCAGGTGTGTCGGGCGCGTTCACGCGCGGCGCCCGTTCGCACGCTCAGCGCTGCGGCACCCGCACCATCCTGTTCATCAGGTGCTCCACCACGCCGGCCGGATCGGCGCTGCGGCCCACGTGCGTGCTGGACATCTGCACGATGGAGCTGCGCTTGGCGGTGAGAAAATGGAAACGCGCGCGCGCGGGCAGCTGCGCGATCGGGCCCGCGTTGGCGTCGCCGCGGCAGATCGCCACGATTGCATCCAGCCAGGGCTGCAGCGCGTCCTGGTCGAGTGCGGGCGCGAACGCGTGCATGCGCGCCGGGTCGATCTCGATGGCCGCTTCCAGATGGCGAGCGCCGGGGCAGGAGACGATCACCCCGACGTTGATGAATTCTTCGCGCTCCACCCGCGGTACCACGCGGATGACCGCATAGTCATACGTGTGCAGCGTTGGCACGGATGGCCTCCTGCACGAACACGGCACGTACCTTCAGGCGGTGCTTGAGATAGTTGATATAGCCCTGGCGGTAGGCCTGCGGGCTGTCGAAGGCGGGCTCGTTTACCAGCCAGCTATCCGGTACCAGACCGACGATGCGTTCGATCTCCGCATCGGGAAGGCGCGCGGCCAGTTCGGCGTCCACCTCGGCGATGCGGCTGGCGAAGGACAGCAGCACATGGTCGCGGATCAGCGCGAACGGCTTCTCGCAGGCATCGGCGGCGTTGTCCCAGTCGTGGTGGAAGTACATCGCCGCACCGTGGTCGATCAGGTACAGCTTGCGGTGCCAGACCATCAGGTTGGGGTTGCGCGTGGTGCGGTCCACATTGCTGGTGAAGGCATCGAACCAGACGATGCGCGAGGCCAGGTCCGCATCGACCGGCATGGCCGCCGGGTCGTAGTTGATCGCGCCGGGCAGGTAGTCCAGGCCCAGGTTCAGGCCCTCGCTGGCGCGGATCAGGTCCTGGATCTCCGGGTCCGGTTCGGTGCGGGCGAATTCGCTGTCCAGCTCCACAAACAGGATTTCCGGAATCGGCAGGCCCACGCTGCGGGCCATCTCGCCGGCGATCAGCTCAGCAATCAGGGCCTTGGGCCCCTGGCCGGCGCCGCGGAACTTGAGCACGGCCATGCCGTCGTCGTCGGTTTCGACCACGGCGGGCAGGGAACCCCCTTCGCGGAGTGGGGTGATGTAACGGAGGGCATGGACGGTGCGCATGCGCGCATTCTAGCGTGGCGTGTGGAGGGGGCGCCGGATGTTCTTCCGGCGTGCCTTTCCGCGGCGCCCGCAGTGGGCCTGCCGCCCGCACCCTATTGCACGCTCACCAGACGAACGCAGTCGTGCATTGTCTGGCCATTGGCTGCGGAGTTTTCTGGGACAGTGTCCACCTTGATGCTCAGCTGCGCCCGCTCAAATCGGTGGTAGATGGTCCGGCCGTGCTCGCCGCGCACCGTCTCTTGGTTAAAGCCGGCAGCATAAAGCGCAGAGGCAAATCGGTTGAAGTCCACCTGGCAGATGGCCGTGGCCGGCGAGCTTCGCTGCGGACGGGTGTCGATGAAGTTCAGATCCAGTCGCGCGTCTGGCGTGCCAGCCTGTTTCACTTCCAGGCCATAGCTCCACTCGGGGGTGAGCGCGCGACCGTAGCCGAAGTGACCCGGTCCGAAGGTAAGGGCGGGCTCATGCAATGCGGCGGATACGCGCTCGATGGTCAGGTCGCTTGCGGTGGTTGCGGTCTGGATGAGATCCATCAGGCGCAACAGCAACTGTTCGGCGTCCAGTGGTGCATCAGGCAGGCTGTCCACGCCGATTTCCAGCCTGCTGCCGGGATGCTGGTCAGTCGGCGTGCGATCTGTGGTGTAACCGCTGGCACTGAGCGTGGCTGCCGAAAGCAGGAGGGTCCACGATCGCATGAATGCGTGCCTGGGCGTGCGCGTTCCTTGCGTGATGAAGGCTGACCGTAGGGGCAGCCCGGTGAAACACAGGTTAAGCGCAACAGCCGGTGCGGAACACTGCGGCCGTTCAGAACTGAGACCCGATCTTCACTTCTCCCTGCCGCAGCCAATGGCAGCATCCAGCTGTGGGGAGACTGAACCGGCCAGGATGGCCGTGGTGTACGCAAGCTGCCATCCTTCAAGCGTTTCCACGATGTACTTGCAGGCTTTGGAGGTGCACCGATGAGCGACGAATCCATTCCCATGCTGCCGCCACTGGACAACGCCAAGGCGCGGCAGATGATCGGCAAGGTGGTTCTGGTTGGCATCACCCGTTATGGCGGGGATGGCCAGATGCGCGATCAGCAGCAGTATTCAGGCACCGTGCTGCGCATCAGCGCCGAAGAAGGCGTGGTGCTGGCCGACGAGGACGATGGCCACGAGCATTATCTGCCGCCGATGCTGGACCAGTACCGGCCGGCCGAGCCGGGTGAGTACCAGCTGCGCACCGGGGGCGCCATCGTGGTGGACCCCGATTACCTGACCACGTGGGATCTGCACGCCCAGCAGTGAGCCCTGTCCTTTGTTCGCCGGGCAGGGCCCGGCGCTACCGGAGGTTGCCAACGCCCGTGGTAGCGACGGGCCATGCCCGGCGTGCATTGCTTCCGGCCCATGGACGGGCAGGGCAGGGGTGATAGATTCGGTGCATGCCCATAGCACGGGCACCGGATCGAACCCAGGGGTTGAGGATGCTCATTCGTCGTACGTCACTGGCAGCGGCCATCGCCGTTGCTTACTTTGGCCTGCTGGCCGCCGGCCCGGCACTTGCCGACTACGCAAAGCCGCCAGAACAACTGCTCAAGGTGCTGAAGGCACCGCCGCCGCCGGTTCCCAGCGTGGACCCCAGCGGCCAGCGCCTGTTGCTGACCACCGCACAGACCTATCCGTCCATCGCCCGCGTGGCTCAGCCCTACCTGAAGCTGGCCGGCGTGCGTCTGGAGCCGAAGAACCGCAGCCGCCATGACACTCCCGGTGGTTACGGCATTCCGGCCTGCGTGGCCGACTTCAGCGTGGTCGAGATTGCCAGCGGCAAGACCACCCCGGTGACGCTGCCGCAGGGCTGCGCCGGTGGCGCGCAGTGGTCGGCCGATGGCCGCCATTTCGCGTTCCAGAATGCGGTGACTGACAGCGTGCAGTTGTGGGTGGGCGACGCCGCCACCGGCCAGGTCAAGCAGGTGCCGGGCGTGCAGCTGAACCCGATCTTCGGCAGCACCGTGCAGTGGCTGGGCGGCAGCAACAACCTGCTGGTGAAGCTGGTGCCGGCCAACCAGGGCGCCGCGCCGTCCAACGGCGGCGTGCCGACCGGTCCGGATGCACAGGAATCGCTGGGCAGCAGTGGCGAAAGCAGCACCTACGAAGCCCGCGATACGCTCACCAGCGTGCACGATGAAAAGCTGTTCGCGTACTACGGGGCTTCGCAGCTGGCCGTGGTCGACACCGCCAGCGGCCAGGTGCGCCCGGTGGGCAGCGCCGCCATCTTCAACGACGTCAGCGCCGCGCCCGATGGCGTGCACGTGCTGACCGAATCGATCAAGCCGCCGTTCTCGCATGCGGTCACCTACCAGCGCTTCGCCAACGATGTGGCGGTGCTGGACATCACCAGTGGCAAGACCACCGCCATCGCCAGCCTGCCGCTGGCCGACCGCGTGCCGGTGCACGGCGTGCCGGAAGGTCCGCGTGGTTTCGACTGGCGCTCCACCGATCCGGCCACCCTGGTCTATGCCGAAGCGCTGGACAAGGGCGACTGGAAGGTGACCGTGCCGCACCGCGACCGCGTGCTGATGCTGAAGGCGCCCTTCAACGGCAAGCCGGTGGAGATCGCGCGCACCGCGCAGCGGTTCGAAGGCCTGGCCTGGTCGGCCGACCCGGCCGTGTCGTTCCTGTTCGAGAATGACGAGAACCGGCACTGGGTGCAGACCCGCATCGTCGATGTCGACCAGCCGAAGAAGGCCGGTCGCCTGCTGTGGGACATGTCCAGCGATGAGCTGTACGGCGATCCGGGCAACCTGGTGTTCAAGCGTCTGCCCAACGGGGCAGCCGTGGTGCGCCAGGACGGCAATTTCGTGTTCCTGCGCGGGCAGGGTGCTTCGCCGCAGGGTGACCGCCCGTTCCTGGACCGGCTGGACCTGGGCTCGCTGAAGAGCGAGCGCCTGTTCCGCAGCGATGCCGATGCCTACGAGCAGTTCCTTGGTTTCAGCAACACGCCCGGCCGCTACCTGACCTGGCACCAGTCGGTGATGGACCCGCCGAATGCCTTCGTGCGCCAGCAGGGCGAAGCCGTGGCCGCTGCGAAAGAAGGCGAGGCGCAGTTCGCCTCCACTGCTACCGCACTGACCACGCTGACCGACCCGACCCCGGAAGTGCGGCAGATCAAGAAGCAGCTGGTGACCTACAAGCGCGCCGATGGCGTGGATCTGTCCTTCACCCTGTACACCCCGCCGGGCTACAAGGAAGGCCAGCGCGTGCCGGCCATCCTGTATGCCTACCCGGCTGACTTCGCCAATGCCGCGCAGGCCGGCCAGGTGTCCGGTTCGCAGCAGACCTTCACCCGCCTGCAGCCATACCGGCTGATGCTGCTGGCCGGTTACGCGATCATCGACAACGCCTCGTTCCCGATCGTCGGCGATCCCAAGACCGCCTATGACACCTACCTGGAGCAGCTGGAAGCCGACGCCAAGGCGGCGGTGGACAAGGCCGTGGACATGGGCGTGGTCGACCGCAACCGTATCGGTGTGACCGGCCACAGCCACGGCGGTCTGATGACGGCCAACCTGATCGCCCACACCAACCTGTTCAAGGCCGGCGTAGCCACCAGCGGTTCGTACAACAAGACCTTTACCCCGTTCGGCTTCCAGAACGAGCGTCGCTCGGTGTGGCAGGCGCAGGACGTATACCTGAAGGCCTCGCCGTTCTTCTACGCCGACAAGATCAAGCTGCCGCTGCTGCTGGTACACGGCGAGGACGATGCCAACCCGGGCACCGAACCGTTCCAGTCGCGCAAGCTGTACCAGGCGATCCGTGGCAATGGCGGTACCACCCGCCTGGTGATGCTGCCCAATGAGCCGCACTGGTACACCGCGCTCGAATCCAACGAACAGCTGGTCTCGGAAATGCTGAACTGGTTCGACACCTACGTGAAAAACGCCCGGTAGAGTCGAGCTTGCTCGACTGCCTTTGTAGAGTCGAGCCATGCTCGACTGCCGTAAACAGGGCCGCCCCAGGGCGGCCCTTCTTGTAGAGTCGAGCCATGCTCGACTGCCCTGCTCACCACGAATGCTCATGAGAAAGGCTGTGCGGAAAATCTCAGGATGGGGATGGCTGCTGATCGGCCTGTTGTCCAGCGGCACCGCCGCCGTGGGCTGCACCGCGCTGGGCCGGTTTGCGATCCCGCAGTTCGTTGAGCGGTTTGCCGAAGCGGGCCAGCCGCTGCCGCTGATTACCCAACTGTTTGCCAGCAGTTACGGGCTGGCCTGGCTGGGTCCAGCGCTGGTGGTTGCCGCCTGGCTGGCAGGACGGGCGCGGCTGTCGGCGCTGATCGGCAGCGTGGCGGTGATGCTGGCAACTCCGCTCGCCCTGTTTGCCGCCTACCTGCCGTTGTTCAAGCTGGGCACGTTGTACTGATCGGCGCGCGGCCGATGGCCGCGATCGTGACCGGGTACCGCCAACCATGACCTACGGCCCGTCGCAGGGCGCTTCGGCGCGTACTACCCTCGGTGGTTCAAGGCACGTGCGTGCCTCCTTCCACCGGAGTTGTCGATGTCACGTTCGTTGCTGGCCGTTGCTACGGGTGTGCTGACCCTGTGCCCGCTGCCGCTGCTGGCCGCCAGGGCGCCCGCGCACGACCTGGCCGCCGAGGTCAACCCTTTCATCGGCACCACCAACGCCGGCAACGTCTACCCAGGGCCCACGGTGCCCTTCGGCATGGTGGCCTTCAGCCCGGAAATGACCGCGCTGCCGGGCAAGCGGTTTCCCATCGCCGCCCCCGGTGGCTACGAGTGGCGCAGCAACGGCGTGCGCGGTTTCAGCCTGACCCACGTCAACGGAACCGGCTGTACCGGTGCCAGCGGCGATATTCCGCTGATGCCGGTCACGCTGCCGGTAGAGCTGTCGCCGTCGTCAGCCGATGCCGGCATGCGTTACACCAGCCTGCTGGACCACCGCAAGGAATCGGCCAGCCCCGGCGCCTACACACTCACCCTGGACAACGGGGTGGCGGTCAGCCTGGCGGCCACGGCGCGCACCGCGGTCGGCCAGTTCCAGTTCCCGGCCGACAAGCCGGCCAACCTGCTGTTCCGCACCTCCGACAGCGAAGTGGGCAGCAGCGATTCAACCGTCATCATCGACCCGGCCACGCGCACCGTGCGCGGTTCGGTCACCAGCGGCAACTTCTGCGGCTATCTGGCCGAAGACCGCCGCGAGAGTTACTACACCCTGCATTTCGTGGCCGAGTTCGACCAGCCCTTCGAGGTGGGGGGCACCTGGCGCGATGACACCGTGCAGGCCGGCGCACACGAGGGTGGCGGCGGCACCACCTATGGCAGCAAGGGCCACCCACCGGCCGGCAAGGGCGCGGGTGGCTGGATCAGTTTCGATGCCACGCGCACGCCGGTGGTGACCGCACGCATCGGCATTTCCTACGTGGATGAAGCCGGCGCGCGGGCCAACCTGCGCCGCGAGAGTCCGCAGGGCACCACCGTGGCCGCTACCCAGGCCGCCACTCGAGCGAAGTGGAATGACCTGCTGGGCCAGGTGCGGGTGCAGGGTGGCACGCCCGATGAGCGGACCGTGTTCTACACCGCGCTGTACCACGCCATGCTGGCGCCCAACCTGCACAGCGATGCCGACGGGCGTTACCGCGGCATGGACGGCAGGGTGCATGCGCTGGCCAAGCGGCAGCAGGCGCAGTACGCCAATTACTCGGGCTGGGATGTCTATCGCTCGCAGCTGCAGCTGCTGACCCTGCTGCAGCCGCAGGTAGGCTCGGACGTGGCGCAGTCCCTGCTCAACCAGGCCGACCAGAACGGCGGGGTGTGGGATCGCTGGACCCACATCACCGGCGCCACTGGTGTGATGAACGGTGATCCATCGCCGCCGTCGGTGGCGGCCATCCATGCGTTCGGCGGGCGCAGCTTTGATCTGCAGCGCGCCTACGCGTCGCTTAAAAAGGCCGCGACCGTTCCGACCGCGCGCGATCTCGACACGCGTGGTTGCCCGGTGCTGTGCGTGGGCCAGCGCCCGGGCCTGGACCAGTGGCTGGCGCTGAACTACATGCCCGAAGGGGCGCCGGGGTGGGGGAGTGCGGCCGATACGCTGGAAATGGTCAGCGCCGATTTCGGCCTGTCCGAACTAGCGCAGGCGGCCGGCGATGTGCAGGGGGCGCGCCAGTTCCGTGAGCGCTCCGGTTGGTGGCGCAATCTGTACAACCCGAAGGCCACCGCGCAGCAGGGCTACATCCAGCCGCGCAATGCAGATGGCAGCTGGCCGGCGTTCGACCCGGCCGCCGACGAAGGTTTTGTCGAAGGCAGCGGTGCGCAGTACCTGTGGATGGTGCCGTTCGATCCCGCCGGCCTGTTCGCAGCATTGGGGGGCCGCGAAGCCAGCATCGCGCGGCTCGATGCGTTCTTCCGCAAGCCCGACGGTACATGGGCGGTGACCAAGTCCGGCCCGCTGCACGCCGAACTGGACAACGAACCGTCCATCGCCGCGCCGTGGCTGTACAACTTCCTCGGCCAGCCGTGGAAGACCCAGGAAACCGTGCAGCAAGCGATGCGCCAGATCTGGACCAACACCCCCGAGGGCATGCCCGGCAACGATGACCTTGGCCAGATGTCGTCGTGGTACGTGTGGTCGGCGCTGGGCCTGTACCCGGTGTACCCGGGTCGCGCGGACCTGGTGATCGGCAGCCCGCTGTTCACCGAAGTGGTGATCACCCGCCCGGGCGCGAAGATCGTGGTGCGTGCGCGCGGCGCAGCGATGGATGCGCCCTACGTGCAGTCGCTGCGGGTGAACGGCAGGGCCAGCAACGCAAGCTGGCTGCCGTCCAGCTTCGTGCAGCGCGGCGGCACCTTGGACTTCGAGCTGGGTAGCACCAAGAACGAGCAGTGGGGCGCGCAGGACGTCCCGCCTTCGCACGGCCCCCGCTGATCCACGCCGTGCGTGGATGACGCGCTACCCAACCGTGCTAGCCTCACCGTGCAACAGGCAATCGGCAGCCGGAGCCTCCGGGAACAACCATGATCCAGTTTCTACGCGCGCGCTGCTGCGCCTCCGCAGTGGTCCTCGCAATGAGCGCCACCTGCGCACAGGCGCAGCCACCCGTGGCGATCAACCCATTGCTGGTGAAGCCCGTGGACCAGGTCGGCCCGGATGAGGTGCGCTTCATGCAGCAGCGCCTTGCCGACTGGCCCGATCTGGGCCGCTACCGTGAAGCCAACGCGCGCCTGCCCGCCAAGCAGGCCGGCGTGCCGCGCGTGCTGTTCTTCGGCGATTCCATAACCCAGGGCTGGGGCGAAAAGGATCCTGCGGCGTTCTTCCCCGGAAAGGGCTATCTCAACCGGGGCATCAGCGGCCAGACCACGCCGCAGATGGTGCTGCGCTTCAGCCAGGATGTCATTGCGCTGCAGCCGGATGTGGTGGTCATCCTCGCCGGAACCAACGATATTGCGGGCAATACCGGGCCCAGCACGCAGGCGATGATCGAGGACAACCTGCATGCGATGGTGGACCTGGCGCGTGCTCACGGCATTGCCGTGGTGCTGTCCTCGGTGCTGCCGGTGAGCGAGTATCCCTGGATGCCCGGCATCGCGCCTGCAACCAAGGTGCGCGCTGTGAACGCCGCGCTCAAGCAGTACGCCGACGCGCAGGGGCTGGTGTATCTGGACTATTACTCGGCCATGGCCAATGCAGCGGGTGGACTGGATCCGGCATTGGCGGCCGATGGCGTGCACCCCACCGCACAGGGCTATGCCGTGATGGCCCCACTGGCCGAGCGCGCCATCAAGCGTGCGCTGGCAACCACAGCGCGTGCCACCCCCTGAGTGCATGCGCTGACGATGGCGGCAGTCTCCAACAAGGTCATCGAGACCGTGGCGCGCGCCGTGTTCAAGCGCAGCCCGGTGCTGGTCACTGAACTCTATTCAAGCGCCGGCGAGCAGCCGCGCCGCTACGATTCCGCCGAGGACCTGTGCGAGCACGGCAGGGCGTTGCAGTGGGTATCTGGCGGCATGCTGCTGATCGGCGTGCACTACGCGGACATGGGGGGCAGCGTGCGTACACGGCCCTTCGGCACGGGGCGCGGTGAATCCGCGCGCGCCACGGTGTCCGGCTGGGGACTGATCTCGATCCTGCTGCCGATGGCCATCGATGCGAACGTCAGCGCGAGAGTGCAGGCCCTGACCGAGCGGGCCGCACTGGCCCGCGAGCGCGGCGCGCTGGAAGTCCCTCCGGTGTGCGACTGGAACTGGAAGGCGGTCGATTCACACAAGCGCCGCCTGCAGGATGTGCTCAGAAAGGCGCTCTAGGCTACCGCTCAGCCTTCGTCGCGTTTAAGCGCCGCATCGGCGGCCAGCAGTGCTTCGGCGGCCGTACTCAGGGCCGGCGAGGGCGGCGTATCGCTGCCAATGGCCGCCATCATCCGCTCCACGCCCACGAAGCTGCGCGCGCGGCGGTCGTAGATGCCGGTGACCAGCAGCGCGCGGGTGGCGACCTTCTGCTCCGGCCCGATCAGCACGCGCTGTTCCATGATCACCCGCGTGCCGACCCAGCCGGCCAGTCGTGTTTCCAACGTGTAGCGCTGGAATGGCCGCAGTTCGCGGCGAAACTGGATGGTGCCGGCACCGACGATGGGGGCCCATTTCTCACGCAGCGCCACCTTGCCCAGGCCCATGCGCAGGATCAGGTCCAGCCGGCCCAGATCGAAGATGTTCCAGTAGCGGCCATTGGTCATGTGCAGGTTGCTGTCCAGATCGTTGGGCAGCACGCGGAACTGCAGGCGTGACACCCCGAACGGGGCGTCCAGGCGCGGGCGGAACAGGCTGCACAGCAGCAGGTGGAGCAGGCGGAACCAGAGATTCATGGCTATGACGACTGTTATAGAACGGGCGTTACGCTAATCTATGACGACTGTCCTAGCAAGGAGCGCAGCATGAGCCCACGCGCGAGCGATGCCCCCCAGCGTGTGATCGACGCGGCGGCCCAGATGCTGGCGCGGGTGGGGCTCAATGCCACCAGCATCCGTGAGGTGACCAAGCTGGCCGATGCGCCGCTGGGGTCGACCTATCACCATTTCCCGGGCGGCAAGCAGGAACTGCTGGCCAAAGCCACCACCATGGCGGGCGACAGGGTGGAGGCGCTGCTGCTGGAATTGCTGCGTGACGGCGCCGTACCTGGCCTGGAGCGATTCCTGGCCATGTGGCGCGAGCGCCTGCTGCGCTCGCAGTTCCGCGCTGGCTGCCCGGTGCTGGCCGCAGCGGTTGAAGAGCCCGTAGAGGCGGTTTCCAGCCAACCCCGCGCAGCGGCGGCCGAGGTGTTCGCGCGCTGGCAAGGCCATCTTGCCCAGGCCTTCGTCGGCGACGGTCATGCGCCGGAACAGGCTGCCGGCTTGGCCAGCCTGGTCATCGCCAGCGTGGAAGGTGCGGTGGCGATGAGCCGCGCGCTGCAGGACATCGCCCCGTTCGATCAGGTGACAGAGCACCTGCTGAAGGCGGCGCGCGCAGGCTGAGCCGTCGGCGGGTTGAACAGGGCGCTACTTGAACAGCATGTACAGCCAGCCGAGCAGTACCGGAACTACCACCGAAACGATCGATGCCGCCAGCCAGTACAGGTAGCTGACCGAGGCCGGCAGGCCTTGCCGTTTCAGCGCCCAGGCATGCAGCGGCAGCACCAGCAGGGCTTGTACGACAAGGGCAGCCAATGCCGCCATCCAGAGCAGGATGACCCCCAGGCAGCCGTCGCTGAAACAGTAGGTGGCTGCCCACGATCCCCAGCCGGCGAGGCCGATCATCGGCACGAAGAGAATGAAGGCGAGGGGGCGGGTGAACTGGCGGGCCTGCATGCCGTGCAACGTCCTGTGTCCGGGCGGCCACGATAGCGGCCCCGCGGCGCCAGCGCCATGCCGCAGCCACATGTTTCGCGGTTAGAATCGGCCATCACCACCACCGCGTGCCCGGCAAGGATGTCCGCATGCTGCACCATCTCTCTCTGGGTGTCCTTGATCTGGATGCCGCCGCGCGTTTCTACGATGCCGCACTGGCGGCGCTCGGCTTCCGTCGCGTGTTCGACGACGACGAGGCGATCGGCTACGGCCTGATCGATGGTGAAGACATCCTGTGCCTGAAACAGCGTGACGATGCGCTGGCGCCCGGGCCGGGCTTCCATCTTGCGTTTGCCGCACCATCGCGCGAGGCCGTGGATGCATTCCATGCAGCGGCGCTGGCCACGGGCGGGCGTGACAACGGTGCCCCCGGGCTGCGCACCGATTATGGCGACCATTACTACGCCACCTTTGTTGCCGACCCGGATGGTCATCGCATCGAGGCCGTCTACAAGGGAGCAACGCCTTGACCAAGCACGGCCGATTCAACGCACGTGCGTTGAAGCTGCCCATCACCCGCCGCGGTGAAGTGCTGAGCGCGCGCCGGCAGCTGCAGCGCAACGGTTGGCCGCGCCAGCAGATGGCGGTGATCGTGCTGCTGACCGGCGCGGCCGGCTTCCTGGCCGCGCATGCGTTGCGCGTGGCGGGTGTGGACATGATGCTGCTGCGCTACCCGCTGGCGGTGCTGCTGGCGTACGGCGTGTTCCTGCTGCTGATGTGGCTGTGGATCCGCTGGCGCTGGGATGCCGTCGATGGCGCGCCGGATGTCGGTGGCGGCGGTGGTTCGGGGCGGGATGGGCA
>NZ_JACVUD010000026.1:0-48236 GCF_016624905.1 Stenotrophomonas sp. S49
CGCCCGGCCCCCCCACGTCGCCCCCCCCCCCCGCCCGGGGGGGCCCCCCCCCGGCGGCGGTCCCACATTATTTCGCGTCGAACTTGACGATGGTGCTGATCGCGGTTTCGTCCGGGATGGTCTTGGTATCGGCCCAGTCGCCGCCACCCACGCCGAAGTCCAGGCGCTTCACGGTGGCCTTGCCGGTCAGCACCGGTTGGGTGCCCGGCTTCCAGCTGAAAGTGAAGGTGACCGGCTTGCTCACCCCGCGCAGCTCCAGCGTGCCATCGGCGGCGAACTGGTCGTTGCCCACGGCACGGAAACCCTTGGCGGTGAAGTGGGCGGTGGCGAACTTGCCGACGTCGAAGAAGTCGGCGCCCTGCAGGGTGGAATCACGGTCGCTGTTGCCGCTCTTGGCGCCGGCCAGCGGAATGGTCACGTCCAGCGAACCTGCGGCCGGATTGGCCGGGTCGAAGCTGAGCTTGGTGCTGAACCCCGGGAAGGTGCCGGTGAACACTTCACCGTCGTACTTGCTGGCAAACACCAGGATGGAGCCGGCGCCGGCGGCCTGGGTGTAATCGGCGGCCAGTACCGGGGCAGTGGCCAGCAGGCCGGCCAGGGCAGCGGCCACGGCGGCCGGGGTGGTCAGTTTCAAGGTCATCGGTCAGTCCTTCTGTGGGGTGGCGAGCCAGCCACGTGGCAGCATCCGCGACAAGGTGGCATCACGCTGGAACAGGTGGTGGTAGAAGGCAGCGCCGGCGTGGGCCAGCACCACCGCGATCAACAGCCAGAAGCCATATTCGTGCAGGGCGTGGGAGACGGCCACCACCTGCGGATCGGGCCCGCTCAGCTTGGGCACATCCACCAGGCCGAACCAGCGGAACGGGCGCAGGCCGCTGGCCGAGTCGTACAGCCAGCCGGAAAGGGGAATGGCGAACATCAGCACATACAGCAGCACGTGGGTGGCGCTGGCGATGCGTTCCTGCCAGCTGGGCGTGCCCGGCACCGGCTTGGGCGCGCCGGCATACAGCCGCCAGACCAGGCGCAGCAGCACCAGGGCCAGCACGGTGATACCGATGGATTTGTGCGCGGTGTAGACCCAGAAATACTTCGGTGTCTTCGGCAGTTCGCCCATGGTCAGGCCGACGATGCCCAAGGCGAGGATCAGCAGGGCGATCAACCAGTGCAGGGTCTGGCTGACGCTGCCCCAGGCAGCGGGCGTGTTCTTGGCGGTCATGGCGTGTCCTTCGGGGCCGTCGGGCTGTCGGAGTGGCTGTCGGGGGCGGGAGTTCCCGGGCGCGCGCTGCGGTCCAGCGCCGCTTCGGCTTCGATTCTGATCTGTACGCTGTCGCCGATCACGCCCGGCCAGGCGGTGATGCCGAAGGCGCGGCGGCTGAGCGTTGTGGTGGCCGAGAAGCCGGCGGTGCGGCGGAACGGCGGCAGCGGGTAGCGCTTGACCGCGTTGAGGGTCACATCCAGCACCACTTCCTGGCTGACCCCGCGCAGGGTCAGGGTGCCGACCACGCGCGCATGGGTGGGATCGATCGGTTCCACCCGGGTCGATACGAAGCGCGCACTGGGGAAGCGTTCGCCATCCAGCAGGCTGCTGGCCAGGGTGGCCTGGTTCCACTTGGCATCACCCAGATCCAGCCGCGCCACCGGAATCTCGACCTCCAGCGCGGCATCGCGCCAGCTGTCGCCATCGAACTGCACGCTGCCCTGGCTGCCGGAGATGGTGCCCAATGCCTGCGAGTAGCCGGCGTGGTCGATGGCGAACAGCACGCGGGTGTGCACCGGGTCGATGCGCCAGACGTCGGGTGCGGCCCAGGCCGGTGCAACCGCAAGCAGCAGGGGCAGCAGGGCCAGGCGTAAACGCATCGGGCACGTACTCGGTTGGAGGAAGCCCCGATCATACGCACAGCACCGCGCTCTGGACGTGTGCACGGCTGCAACAGTTCGTGGTGGCAATGCGGCTGGAAACAGGCTGTTGCAGCAGTGCCGCCGGTGCTGTGTGACAATCGGGGCCAGGACAGGGGGTTCAGGATGAAGACCGGTTGGCACAGGTGGTGCCGTGGCTTGGCCGCACTGGCACTGGTGGTGTCGCTCGCGGCGGCGGCCACACCACAGGAGATGGCAGGGGAGACGCCGCGACTGCGCCGCTTCGGTGCGGCCGAAGGCTTGCCCTCGCGCATGGTGGTGGCACTGGCCGAAGACCGCCAGGGACACATCTGGGCGGCCACCGATGGCGGCCTGGCCCGTTACGACGGCAGCGCCCTGCGGGTCTGGCAGCATGACCCCGAACAGGCCGGGTCGTTGCCGGGCAACGAAATCGAAACCCTGCTGATCGATCCGCGCGACCGCGTCTGGCTTGGCATCAACGGCAAGGGCCTGGCCCGCCTGGATGCCGACCGTGATCGCTTCCGTACCTTCGATGGCATTGATGCGCAGTGCCAGGGGCAGTTCTGGACTCTGGCCTATGCCGGCGACGCATTGTGGATCGGCACCAGCACCCACGGTGTGTGCCGGCTGGCCGAAGATGGCCAGCTGCAGGTGTTCCGGCACGATGCGTCCGATCCTTCCGGCCTGCCCAGCGACACCATCTACAGCAGCCTGGTGGATGCGCAGGGGCGGCTGTGGATCGGCACCGAAGCGGGCGTGGCGCGCTGGGATGGCACCCGCTTCAAGGCCATCGCGGCGGGAGTGCTGGGCCACGTGAGCGTGCTGCGGCTCAGCCGCGACACCGATGGCGCGGTCTGGATCGGCACCCAGAACGATGGGCTCTACCGTGTGGACGCCCACGATGCGGTCAGCCGCCCGGCGTGGCCAGACAGCCCGGCCCTGCGCGCGGCCCTGGTCATCCCGGATCGCCAGGGCGGCTACTGGGCCGGTACCGCAGATGGTCTGCTGCGCGGCGATGCCGATGCGCTGTGGCGCCTGCAGGGTGATCGCGGCAGTGGTTTCCTGACCGGTCACAGCGGCGTGCTGGACATGCTGCAGGACCACGAAGGCGGGCTCTGGATGGGCCTGCTGACCCAGGGCCTGGCTTATCTGCCCCCCGACTGGCGGCGCTTTTCCACCTGGTACCAGCTGGACGGCAAGCCGTTGGACAGCCAGTACCTGCTGAGCGCGGCCAGTGACGGCCAGAACTACTACGTGGGTTCGGCGCATGGCGTCTATCGCATCGACGCGCAGGGCACCCTGAGCCTGCTGGCCAGCGACAAGGAGCTGGGCAGCGGCGCGGTCTGGTCGGTGCTGCCGCGTCCGCAGGGACGCCTGTGGTTGGGGCGCGCCGGGCGCCTGAGCGTGTACGACCCGGCCAGCGGCGCACTGCACAACCTGCCGATCGGCGGCGGCGCGGATCTGCGCCAGCGCATCGATCTGATGCGGCAGGCGCCGGACGGGTCGGTGTGGATTTCGGTGATGAATCTGGGGATGCAGCAGCGCGCTGCTGACGGCCGCCTGCTGCGCACCGTTCCGCTGTCGGCCCTGCACGGCGCCTCGGATGTGCCGATCGAACAGATCCGCTTCGATGCGCGCGGCCGGGTCTGGGCCATGGGCGAAATGGGGCTGTGGCGCGAGCAGGCCGACCGTTTCGAAGCCGTGCCGGGGGTATCCAGTGGCGCCATCTACGATCTGGTGTGGGTCGATCCGCAGCAGCTGTGGCTGGCCCGGCAGGGCGCGTTCGAGCGCTACCAGTGGGACGGGCTGACCCTGCGCCTGATCCAGCGCATCGACGCCAGCCACGGCATGCCGCCGGTCAGCATGGGCGGCCTGGCCCTGGCCGAGGATGGGCGTGTATGGGCGACCTCGCCACGCGGCCTGTTGCGCTGGGACCCCAAGCAGCGGCGCCTGCAGCAGATCAACGAACGCGACGGCCTGCCCGACGCCGAATTCACCGGGCGGCCGCCGGCGGTGGGGGCCGACGGTCGTGTGCTGGCCGTCACCCAGACCGGCATGGTGGGGTTCGACCCGAACGCAGCTGACGTAGCGCTGCCCGCATCGCAGTTGGTGATCGCGCAGGTGCGCGTGCGCCGCGACGACGCGCGCGGGTGGCAACCGCTGCCGACGGGCGGCGAGCTGCTGCTGGGCCCGGATGACCGTGACCTGCAGATCGATGCGCGGCTGTTGTCCTATGCAAACCCGCAGGGCAACCGCTACCGCTTCCGCGTGGGTGGTTACGACCAGAACTGGGTGGAGCAGGGCAGCGACGGCCAGCGCACGCTGTCGCGGCTGCCGCCCGGGCCGTACCTGATCGAAGTGCAGGCGGCCAGCAGCAGCGGCGCCTGGAGCCCCTCGCAACAGCTGCAGGTGAAGGTGCTGCCGCCGTGGTGGCGAAGCGGCATGGCCATCTTCGGCTACGTGATGTTGGGCTCGCTGTTGCTGTTGGCCCTGGTGTGGTCGATCCGGCGCCGGCTGCGGCGGCGGCAGCAATGGCAGTTGACCGTGCACAAGCAGCAACTGGCCGAGCAGGCGTCGCAGGCCAAGAGCCGCTTCCTGGCGACCCTGGGCCATGAAGTGCGCACGCCGATGACCGGTGTGCTGGGCATGAGCGAACTGCTGCTGGCCACCGAACTGGACCCGGTGCAGCGCAGTTATGCCGGGTCCATCCAGCAGGCCGGCAGCCATCTGCTGCGGCTGGTGAACGACGCGCTGGATCTGGCCCGCATCGAAGCCGGCCGCCTTGAGCTGGATATCCGCCCGTTCGATCTGACCGGGCTGCTGGACCAGGTGCAGGCCCTGATGCAGCCGATGGCCCACCAGCGCCAGCTCGGCTTCCTGCGCGAAGACCGCCTGCCTGGGCCGGTCAGCGTGAGTGGCGATGAAATGCGGGTGCGGCAGATCCTGCTGAACCTGCTGGGCAATGCGATCAAGTTCACCGAGCGTGGCCACGTCGCGCTCGGCGTGCAGCTGCAGCACGAGGGTGGCGTGCTGGTGTTCGAAGTGAGCGACACCGGGCCCGGCATCAGCACCGAGCAGCAGCAGCGTCTGTTCCACCGCTTCGAACAGGCCGATGGGCCGCGCACGGCGTCGCGCTATGGCGGCAGTGGGCTGGGCCTGGCCATCTGCCAGGAGCTGGCGGTGGCGATGGGCGGTCGTATCGACGTGGACAGCCAGTTGGGGCGCGGTGCGCGCTTCCGTGTCCGCCTGCCGTTGCCGTGGGCGCCGCAGGCGTCGCCACCGGCCGGCGAATCGGTTGCCGTCGTTCCGGTGCTGCCGGCGTTGCGCATCCTGCTTGTGGAAGACGACACCACCGTGGCCGAGGTAATTGCCGGCCTGCTGCGCGCACGTGGCCACCAGGTCGTGCATGTGCTGCATGGCCTGGGCGCGCTGGCCGAAATCGCCACCGGCGGCTTCGATGTGGGGCTGCTGGATCTGGACCTGCCGGCCCTGGATGGCACCGCCATTGCGCGCCAGCTGCGGGCGATGGGCTACGAGTTGCCGCTGGTGGCAGTCACCGCGCGGTCGGATGCCTACGCCGAAACACAGGTGCTGGCCGCCGGTTTCGATGGCTTCCTGCGCAAGCCGGTGACCGGCGATCTGCTGGTGTCGGCCATCGCCCATGCGCGCAACAAACGTCAGATCACGGCGTAGTTGCGCAGCTCAATGGCGTGAATTGCGCGCCTTTCGGTTTACCATGCCGACGCCCGCCCTGCGGGCACCATCCATGGACGCGTGAGGAGGCAATCGGTGGCGTATCTGCGGGCGGCGACGCTGCTGCTGATCCTGTTCGCCCTGGTGCCCGCGCTGGCCCAGCCGGTGGCGCCCACGCCCCGCCAGGTGACGGTGTTCGATGGCCTGCCATCGAACACGGTCAATCGCATGGCCGAAGATCGCTACGGTTATCTGTGGATCGCCACCAACGACGGGCTGGCACGCTACGACGGCCGCAACTACCGGATCTGGCGCTCCGAGGATGGCCTGCGCGACAACCGTATCTGGAGCGTGCTGGTCGACGCCCACAATGAACTGTGGATCGGTACCGAGAACGCGGGGCTGGTGCGCATGTCGGCCGATCGCCGGCAACTGCGCTTCTACGACCGCAGCAGCCAGCCGCTGATGGGCAGCAACACCGTGTGGAGCCTGGCGACCACGCCCGATGGCGCGATCTGGTTTGGCACCCATGAGGGCGGACTGTACCGGCTGGATCGCAATGAACGGCTGCAGCGCTTCCTGCCCGAAGCGAACAACCCGCGCAGCGTGCCGGCCGTGTCCGTGCCCTACCTGGCCACGCTGGCCGACGGCAGCCTGTGGGTGGGCACCAAGCACGGCGTGGCGCGCTGGACCGGCACCGATTTCGAGCGGATCAGCAGCGATGTGATTCCCAGCCCGATGATCAACGGGCTCAGTACCGAACCCGATGGCAGTCTGTGGATCAGTACGCTGGCCGGCGCCATCGTGCGGCGGCCCGACGGCCGCTTCGAGGCACCGCCGTGGGCGTTGCCGGCCGGCGACCAGGTATTGGGCATGATGCTGCGCGACGAACAGGGCGGGCACTGGCTGGACACCCGCAGTGGCCTGGGCCGGGGCGTGGATGGCAAGTTCCAGAACGTGCCGCTTTACAGCGCCATTGCCCGCGGCCGGGTACGGCCGAACTGGACCGGTGCCTATGAGGACCGCGAAGGCGGCATCTGGCTGGCCAGTACCAATGCCGGCCTGTGGCACCTGCTGCCGCGCTGGTGGCAGTTCTCGGTGTTTTCGCGGCTGGAAGACGAGCCCGCGTCGCTGCGCAATGCCTTCGTGCTGGGCACCAGCCCGTCCAGCAGCGGCGGGGTGTGGACGGTAGGCAGCCATGGCGCGCTGGACCGTTTCGACCCGTTGACCGGGCAGATCGAGCAGCACCGCACCTTCGTCAACGGCATGCACTGGCTGACCTCGGTACGCGAGGATCGACGCGGCCAGGTCTGGATCGGGTCCAGCGATGCGGTGATGCGTTATGACCCGCGCACCCGCGAACTGCGCCGCTGGGGACGTGAGGCGGCCACCGACGCGCCCATGGAGGGCACGGTCGAGGCGATGATGACCTGCGATGGCGACAGCCTGTGGCTGATGCTGCCGTCGGGATTGCAGCAGCGCGATCTGGATGGCCATGTGCGGCGCGAACTGGAAAGTGGCCGCGATGGCCTGCAGCTGGGGCAATTGAACCTGGACGTGGAATGCGGCCCGCAGGACCACATCTGGCTGGCCAGCAGCCGCGGTCTGCTGCAATGGCTGCCCGAGACCGGCCGGTTCCAGCCGGTACCCGGCGCGCCCGCGTCGGCGGTCTACGCGATGCATGTGGGCCACGATGGCCAGGTCTGGCTGTCCGAAGATGGTCGACTGGCCCGCTACCAATGGCGCCAGGGGCGGCTGGAGCGGCAGGCGGTGATCGGCGCCGAGCAGGGCTACCCGGCCATTTCCGCCACCGGTGTGGTGGTCGACGCGCAGGGCGTGGTCTGGGCCAGCAGCGCCCGCGGTCTGGTGCGCGTGGGCGCCGACGGACAGAGCGTGCGCCTGTATGGCGTGCATGACGGCCTGCCCAGCCAGGAGTTCCGCGAACACACGCTGATCAGCACCGCGTCCGGGCGCATGGTGGCCGGTACGCCTGCAGGCGTGGTGGTGTTCGACCCCGAGCAGGTACGACCCTCCACCCGGCGCGCGCCGCTGGTGATCGAGCGGGTGGAAGTGCGCCGCAACGAACAGGTGCTGGACCTGACCCACGACACGCCACTGCAGATTGCCGACGGTGACCGCGACCTGCGCATCGTCGCGCGCCTGCTGTCCTTTGCCGATTCGGCTTCCAATACCTACCGCTATCGCCTGGCTGGCTACGATCCGGACTGGGTGGAAGTGGGCCCGGCCGGCGAGCGTCTGTTCTCGCGCCTGCCGCCGGGCAGCTATCGCCTGGAAGTGCAGGCCCGCTCGGCCGACCATGTGTGGTCGCGGGTGCAGAGCCTGGAATTCCATGTGCAGCCGCCGTGGTGGCGCAGCCTGTCCGGGCTGCTGGTGCTGGCCTCGATCGCGCTGCTGCTGACCAGCTGGTTCGCCTGGCTGTACCGGCGCCGCCTGCAGCGCCGCCACGCCTACCAGCTGGCGCTGCACAAGCAGGAGCTGGCCGAGCAGGCATCGGCGGCCAAGACCCGCTTCCTGGCCAACCTGGGCCATGAGATCCGCACGCCGATGACCGGTGTGCTGGGCATGAGCGAGCTGCTGCTGTCATCGCCGCTGGACCCGCAGCAGCGCGGCTATACCCAGTCCATCCGGCACGCTGGCGAGCACCTTCTGCACCTGGTGAACGACGCGCTGGACCTGGCGCGGATCGAATCGGGGCGATTGGAACTGCAGTCGCGTCCGTTCGCATTGAACGCCCTGTTGCAGGACCTGGCGGCGCTGATGGGGCCGCTGGCCGCACAGAAGGGCCTGCGCTTCAGCCTGGACAACGCCCTGCCGCCAGGGCTGCAGGCCACCGGCGATGCCATGCGCGTGCGTCAGATTCTGTTGAACCTGTTGTCCAACGCGGTGAAGTTCACCTCGCGCGGCGGCATTACCCTGCACGCGCGCTGCGACGATGATGGCCTGTACTTCGACGTGCGCGATACCGGTCCGGGCATCAGCCAGGAGCAGCAGCAGCGTCTGTTCCGCCGTTTCGAACAGGCCGATGGCGCGCGCACCGCCGCCCAGTACGGCGGCAGCGGGCTGGGCCTGGCGATCTGCCGCGAACTGGCGCTGGCCATGCAGGGGCGCATCCGGGTGGAGAGCCAGCTGGGCACGGGCACCGCGTTCGCGGTCTGGCTGCCGTTGCCGCTGGCCCTGGAAGACGGCAGTGACCCCGCTGCCGCGGTGCAGGGTGATGGCACGGCCAGCCCCCTGCCGGCGCTGCGCGTGCTGCTGGTGGAAGACGATGGCACCGTGGCCGATGTGGTGACGGGCCTGCTGACCGCGCGCGGGCACGAGGTGGTGCATGCCGAGCATGCGCTGGCGGCATTGCGCGAGATCAGCGCGGGCGAATTCGATGTGGGCCTGCTGGACCTGGACCTGCCCGGCCTGAGTGGTTTCGAACTGGCCCAGCACCTGCGCAACCAAGGCTACACCCTGCCGCTGCTGGCGGTGACCGCGCGCACCGATCCGGATCTGCAGCAGCAGGTGGAAGCGGCCGGCATTGAAGGCTTCCTGCGCAAACCCGTGACCGGTGAGCTGCTGGTCGAAGCCATCGCCCGCGTGCTGGGGCGGTAGGGCGTGCTGGCAGGGCTTGCAGCCCTGCCGAAAACACTACTCCGCGACCGATTCGACCTGGCGCGGTTCGGGCTTGGTGTCGGGCAGCTGCCAGAAGATCATCGTCGAGGTCAGGGTGATCGCACCCACGCAGATGAAGGTGGCATGCAGCGCCGCAGTGGCGCCATGGCCTTCCAGGTGCGTGCCGAACGCTGCCAGCAGGCTGCCTGCGGCCGCCGCACCGAAACCGGCCGCCAGCATCATCACCATCGACAACAGGCTGTTGCCGGAACTGGCGAACTCGCGATCCAGATCGCGCAGGGTCACGGTGTTCATCACGGTGAACTGCAGCGAATTGACCGCGCCGAAGAACGCCAGCTGCAACAGGCGCCAGCCCAGGTGCTGGCCCGGCGTCATCAGGATGAAGCTGGCCATCGCCAAGCCCACTAGCACGGTGTTCACCATCAGCACGCGACGGTAGCCGTACTGCTCCACCAGCTTCACCGCCAGCTTCTTCGACACCATGCCAGCGGCGGCCACCGGCACCATCATCAGGCCGGCGTGCATCGGACCCAGGCCCAGGCCCACCTGCAGCAGCAGCGGAATCAGCATCGGCATGGCGCTGCTGCCGATGCGCGAAAACAGATTGCCCAGGATGCCGATGCGGTAGCTGGGTACGCGGAACAGCGCCAGTGAGAACAGCGGCGCAGTGGAATTGGCCGCGTGCAGCCAGTAGCCCACCAGCGCCGCCAGGCCAGCCACGGTCATCAGCATCACCAGTGCGTGCGGCGTGCCCAGTCCGGAAATGCCATCCAGTGCCAGCGACAGCACCACCATGGCGAAGGCCAGCATGACGTAGCCGCGCAGGTCGAAGCGCACGCGGTGGCTGGCGTAGTGGTCGGGCATGATCTTCATGGCGGCGATGAAACCGATCACGCCGATGGGAAGATTGATCAGGAACACCCAGTGCCACGAGGCGATCTCCACCAGCCAACCGCCCAGGGTGGGGCCGATCAGCGGGCCGATCAGCGCGGGAATGGCGATGAAACTCATCGCGCGCAGGAAATCCTCGCGCGGCACCGAGCGCATCACCGCCAGGCGACCGACCGGCAGCAGCATGGCGCCGCCGATGCCCTGCAGTACGCGGGCACCGACCAGTTGATGCAGGTGCTGGGCCAGCGCACAGGCCAGCGAGCCCAGGGTGAACAGGATGATCGCCACCAGGAAGGTGCGGCGCGTGCCGTAACGGTCGGCGATCCAGCCGGAGGCCGGAATGAACGTGGCCACCGCCAGCGCGTAGCTGAACACCACCGACTGCATCTGCAGCGGGCTTTCGCCCAGGCTGGCGGCCATGGCCGGCAACGCGGTGTTGACGATGGTCGAGTCCAGCATCTGCATGAAGATGGCCAGTGAAACCAGCCACAGCAGGGGACGGAAACGGGCGTAGTCGGACGGCGAAGCCGGCACGGACGGATCGGACATGGCGTGGGGAGCCGGTGGAGCGGGGCGGCCATGATCGCCCATGTGAAGTCACGGCGCGATAAACGTCGCGCCGTGACGTATTTGATTCGATCAGCGACGGCTGTGGCTGTGCACCGCGTCCACCAGCACCTGCACGTGCGCCGGATCCATGTCCGGCGACATGCCATGGCCCAGATTGAACACGTGGCCCTCGCGCGAACCGCCGTTGCCGGCGGCGTAGGTGTCCAGCACGCGCGCGGCCGCAGCGGCGATCGCATCGGGCGAGGCATACAGCGTGGTCGGGTCCAGGTTGCCCTGCAGGGCAACCCGGCCACCGGTGCGGCGCAGGGCTTCGTCCAGGTCCAGCGTCCAGTCCAGGCCCAGTGCATCGGCACCGGTCTGCGACAGTGCCTCCAGATGCAGGCCGGTGCCCTTGCCGAACAGGATCAGCGGCGTGCGCTCACTGCCTTCGCCGCGCTCCAGGCCTTCGGCAATGCGCTGCAGATAGCGCAGCGAGAACTCGCGGTACATGGCCGGCGACAGCACGCCGCCCCAGGTGTCGAACACCTGCAGGGCCTGCGCACCGGCGGCACGCTGCGCGCCCAGGTAGGCGATCACCGCCTCGGTGGTCACCTCCAGCAGGCGGTGCAGGGCCTGCGGATGGTTCAGCGCCATCGCCTTGATGCGCGCGAAATCCTTGCTGCCGCCGCCTTCCACCATGTAGCAGGCCAGCGTCCACGGGCTGCCGGAGAAGCCGATCAGCGGCACCTGGCCGTCCAGTTCGCGGCGGATCAGGCGCACCGCGTCCATCACATAGCCCAGGTCCTGTTCCATGTCCGGTACGGCCAGCTTGGCAATGGCCGCCTCGTCACGCACCGGATGGCGGAACTTCGGGCCTTCGCCTTCGACGAAGTACAGCTCCAGGCCCATCGCATCGGGAATGGTCAGGATGTCCGAGAACAGGATGGCGGCGTCCAACGGGAAGCGGCGCAGCGGCTGCAGGGTCACTTCGCAGGCGATTTCCGGGTTCTTGGCCATGCCCAGGAAGCTGCCGGCCTTGGCCCGGGTCGCGCGGTATTCCGGCAGGTAGCGGCCGGCCTGGCGCATCAGCCAGACGGGGGTGCAGTCCACCGGTTCACGGCGCAGGGCGCGCAGCAGGCGATCGTTGCGGAGGGGGCTGGTCACGATGGGCATTCCTTGGGCGAAGAGGGGCAGCGGCTCAATCGCCGTGCGAAAGAATCTGGAAGCCGCGATGCAGTTCGGCATCGCGGGCCTTGTCGAAGGCATGGCGGGCTTCATCGGCCTGCAGGAACAACTCGCGCCGCAGCTGCGAGCGCGCACCGACGCGGCCGCTCTCGCGCAGCAGTTCCCAGCCGCCGAACAGGTCCGGCAGCAGGGTCAGGCGCAGGAAGCGCGGCGCCTGCGCACCGGCATCGGGATGTTGCAGGTAGACATGCATGGGCCGATTGTAGCGGGGCAGGGGTGAGCCCTGCCGCAACGCGCCGTCGGCAGCGCCGGGCCATGCCCGGCGACGCCGGAAACGGTCAGCCCGCGCCCAGGACCTTCAGCACCGCCGCTTCATCCACGTCCGGCACCACTTCGGCGCGGCCCATGCCCCGCCACAGCACCAGGCGCAGGCGGCCGGCCACGTTTTTCTTGTCCAGCCGCATGCGGCCCAGCAGGGCCTGCGGGTCCAGCCCGGCGGGAATGGCCACCGGCAGCCCCAGTCGTTCCAGCAGCGCCTGCAGGCGCAGGCGGTCGGCGTCGTCGGCCAGGCCCAGGTCGGTGGAAAGCCGTGCGGCCAGCACCATGCCCACCGCCACCGCCTCACCGTGGTTCAGGGCATCGCGGCCGGGCGCCGAGTAGCCCTGTTCGGTCTCGATGGCGTGGCCGAAGGTGTGGCCCAGGTTCAACAGCGCACGCTCGCCCTTCTCGAAGGGGTCGCGTTCGACGATGGCGGCCTTGTGCCGGCAGCTGCGTGCGATGGCCTCGGCCAGCACGCCCTGCTCACCGGCCACCAGCGCCTCGGCGTGCTGCTGCAGCCATTCAAAGAACACCGCATCGCCCAGCGCACCGTACTTCACCACTTCGGCCAGGCCCGCGCGCAGTTCGCGCGGCGGCAGCGTGGCCAGCACGCGGGTATCGGCAATCACCGCGCGCGGCGGGTGGAAGGCGCCGACCAGGTTCTTGCCGGCCGGAATATCCACCGCGGTCTTGCCGCCCACCGACGAATCGACCATGGCCAGCAAGGTGGTGGGCAGCTGCACGCAGTCCACGCCCCGCATCCAGCAGGCCGCGGCGAAGCCGGCCAGGTCGCCGACCACGCCGCCGCCCAGAGCGAACACGCAGGCATCGCGGGTGGCGCCCAGCGCGGCCAGTGCTTCGATGGCGCGGCCGAATTCGGACAGGGTCTTGGATGCTTCGCCGGCGGCCAGCACGTGTTCGCCCACGATCAGGTCCGGGCGCGCGGCCAGCAGGGCCTCGCGCAGGGCGGCCAGGTACAGCGGGGCCACCTCGCTGTCGCTGAGCAGCAGCGCGTGGCGGCCGCGCACATGCGAGGCCAGTGCAGCGCCGTCGGCCTGGGCGCCGGCGCCGATGGTGATGGTGTAGGGACGGTCGCCGGCAACGGCGACCTGCAGCAGGGAAGGGGTGGTCATGCGTTCAGGTCCTGGCGCTGCCATTGCGCGGCCAGCTTGACGACAAGCTGGGCTGTCGCATCGGCGGCGGTGTACGGGTCGGTGTCAAGCGTGATGTCGGCCAGCGCGTGGTACAGCGGGTCGCGCACGGCGGCCAGGTCGTGCAGTACCTGCTCACGGTCCGGGCGCTGCAGCAGCGGGCGCCCCTTGTCGCGGGCCAGCCGTTCCAGCTGTGCCGCCACGCTCACATGCAGGTGCACCACGAAGCCGCGCTGTGCGATCAGGGCGCGGTTGTCCGGGTCCAGCACGGCGCCGCCGCCGGTGGAGACCAGCTGGCCCTGGCCAGCCAGCACCTGGGCCAGGGCCTGGCGTTCATGGGCGCGGAAGCCGGCTTCGCCGGAGTGCTCGAAGATGGTCGGAATGCTGGCGCCGGCGGTATCGACGATGGCCTGGTCCACGTCCACGAAGTCCAGCGTGAAGCGTTCGGCCAGGCGGCGGCCGATGCAGGTTTTGCCGGCGCCCATCGGGCCGATCAGGATCAGGTTCGGAGCAGGATTCATGCCCTGTGATGCTAACACCTTCACGCCCGGGGCCCGGCACGATGGTTGCGTTTGGAAGCATCCGCGCGGCGTTGTCAGCGCACTGCCTGCACCTGCCGTTGCCCGTCCAGCTGCACCACGTGGTCGGCCAGCGCGGGCAGGGCGCGCAGCGCCTGGCGGCTGACCCGCTCGTAGTACTGCACGAAGCGCTCCAGCTGCGGGCGGGTCATGCCGTGGCGACCGGGCTGCGCCGCCTGCAGGTTCTGCTCCTGCTGCCAGCGCCAGCGCGGAACCACCGCGAAATCCGGCGGCTGCAGGAACCACAGGCGGTCACAGCGCTGCCACAGCGCGGGGTAGTGGTCGGCCAGGGCCTGGTTGCACCAGCGCCGCCAGCGCCCGTCCGGGTCGGCCTCCTGCTCCAGCGCGTTCAAGGGGCGGTCCAGCTCGGCTTCGGTCTGCGCGGGCGTGCCCAGGAACCAGCCTTCAAACACCAGCAGGTCCAGCGGTGCGTCCAGTGCCGACCACTGCGCTTCGGGCAGGCGCTCATCGGCCAGCTTGTCGAAGCGCGGCAGCGCCAGCGGCTGGCGCGCGGCCACCGCGTCGAGCACGGCGTGGGCCAGCGGCAGGTCGTGGGTGCCGGGCGGGCCGCGGGTGATCAGCAGCGGATGCACCTGGCGGGCCAGACGTTGCCGCTGCGCGCGGGTCAGGTAGACATCGTCGATGGACAGGGCCGCCGCGTTCAGGCCGCGTGACCGGGCACGCGCCACTACCTGCGCGGCCAGCGTCGATTTGCCGCTCCCCTGCACGCCGCTGATGGCCAATACTGGCACCGTGGCAGTACTGGCCAGCGCGTCATCCAGCGCCTGCTCGGCAAGCGTTTCGGGGAATCCTTTCACCACGGGCATGTACGCAGCAGCAACCATGCGGCCACAATAGCCCAATCCGAGTGAGAAGAAGCGAACCATGAGCGACCTTTACGCCGAAGCCCTGTCCACCTTTGCCGCTCTGTTCGAGGAGGCCAAGCAGAGCCGCGAGGTCGAGCCCAATGCGATGACCGTGGCCACCGCCGATGCGCAGGGCCGCCCGTCGGCGCGCACCGTGCTGCTGAAGGCCTTCGATGAGCGCGGCTTCGTGTTCTATACGCATCTGGACAGCCACAAGGGCCGCGAGCTGCAGGCCAACCCGCAGGCGGCCCTGCTGTTCCTGTGGCGCAGCCTGCGCGAGGCCGGCATCCAGGTGCGCATTGAAGGGCGGGTCGAGCAGGTGGCCGATGCTGAGGCCGATGCTTATTTCGCCAGTCGCCCACGTATGAGCCAGATCGGCGCATGGGCGTCATTGCAGTCGAAGACGCTGGCCAGCCGCGAAGAATTCGATGCGCGCGTGGCCGAGGTGGAAGCACGCTTCGAAGGCCAGGACGTGCCGCGCCCGGATGGCTGGAGCGGCCTGCGCGTGGTGCCCGACCGCATCGAGTTCTGGTACGGCGCGCAGTTCCGCCTGCACGAGCGTTGGTGCTACGAAGTGGGTGCCGAAGGGCGCTGGAGCAAGCGGCTGCTGTACCCGTGATCGACGCCGGGGCCACGCTGTTCTGGTAGTGGCCAACCTTGGTTGGCCTTTCGCCGTGTCGACCAAGGTCGACACCTACCGCGGGGCTGTCAGCAGTCCTTCCAGCGCCTCCACGTCCACAGGATCGCGCTGTGCTGCCGTCATGAATCGCTCGGCAAATGCATTCCACAACCGGCTGCGCAGGAAGTAGCGGAACAGATCGGCATCCAGATGCTGCTCGTTGCACATCAGGGCCATGATGCGCAGCGTTTCGCTGAGCGGCTTGGCCGGCTTGTAAGGGCGGTCGGCGGCCGTGAGTGCTTCGAACACGTCGCACAGTGCCATCACCCGGTCCAGCAACCCCAGCTGGTCGCCGGGCAGGCGCCGCGGATAACCCTTGCCGTCCAGCCGCTCATGATGGGTGGCGGCCAGTTCCGGCACCTTTTCCAGGCCCGGCGGCCAGGGCAGGGCCTTCAGCATCACGTAGGTCTGCACGATGTGGTTGTTGATGCGGAAGCGGTCTTCGTCGGTGAGCGTGCCGCGGCGGATGCCCAGGTTGTACAGCTCGCCGATGTTCTGCTGGCACGGGGGCAGTTCCATGTTGAAACCCAGCGTGTTGCGCGGGTCGCCTGCTTCCACGGCCGGGCGCTCACTGCCCCACGGCACGCGGTGCTCGGGCAGGTCCTGCAGCAGGGTGGCTGCAGCCGGCAGGGGCGGAGCCTGCGGGCGCTGTGCTTCCAGATGGCGAAGCTCGGCGGCCGACAGGCCCAGGCGGTCGTCGAAGTGGCGCTGCCAGGGTTGCTGGCCGATGGCCTGCAGCCGCGCGATGGCTTCATTGGCCATGAACTCGCCGCCCAGGTTGCAGCCGGCCACGAACGCGAAATCATCCTGCAGCTGCTGCTTTCGGCTGGCGAGTTGGGCTGCAGTGGTTTCGCCACGTGCGGCGGAAAGTTCCGCATCGCGCCACAGGATCTCGAAGCGCAGGCGCACCTCGTGGATGCGGTTGCGGATGACCTCCAGCTTGGTCGCCTTGTCCACGATGTGCTCGGGGCTGATGACCTTGCCGCAGTCATGCAGCCAGGCGCCAAGTCGGAACGCTTCACGCTCGCCCTCGCTCATGCGGAACGCGGCGTAGCGCCCGTCATCGGCCTGGTGCAGGTGCTCGGCCAGCTCGATGGCCATCTGTGGCACGCGCTCGCAGTGGGCGCCGGTGTAGGGGCTCTTGGCATCGATCGCATCGGCCAGCAGGCGGATGAGTGCCTCGAACAACAGCCGTTGCGCCTCAGACAACTGGCGGGTCTCGATGGCCACCGCCAGCATGCCCGACAGGCGCTGGGTGAACTGCAGGAAAGCGGTATCGTCGTGGGCGGCATCGGTGGGGTGTTCCAGGACCAGCAGTCCCTGCAGGTTGCCCTGCCGGCCGCGCAGGGGCAGCCGCAGTTGTCCGGCCGGCGGCTGGTCGTGCACGTCGTCGGTCGACCACGCGATGTTCGCAGGCAAGGGCGTGTGCAGCGTTCCCACCTGGGCCGCGCGGTGCAGGGCGCCGGTGGGTGCGTCTGGAAGATAGACCGCAGCCGCGCGCGATTGGGTGGCCTTGACCATCTGCTCCAGCACCCGCTGCAGCATGCGCTCCATCTGCGGCTCGGTAGCCAGGCATTCGGTCAGGTCAAGGAAGGCGGCAATCGTGCCGCCCATATGCTGGATGGCCTGCGACAGCTCGCTCACCTCGCGCACGCGGCTGGCAGGCAGGGGCGCGCCGGTGAAATCGAAGCGGGCAATACGCAGGCTGCGTTCGCGCAGGCCGACCAGGCTGCGGCCCAGGGCACGCCCGGCCAGCCAGCCCAGCGGCAACAGCAGCAGGGTCAGCAACAGTGCCAGGCCCAGCGTCTGCGCGGCGCGCCGGCGCGCGTCGGCGGCCAGCTCGTCCATGGGCAGCGCTTCCAGCAGATCGAACGTCTGGCCCGGCCCGGTCTGCAGTCGCGAGCGCAACCCGATCCACGTGCGACCTGCGGTATTGAACTGCACGGGCAGGCCGCTGTGCGTGGCGCGTGCCCGGGCCTGGGCCAGCGGGGTGTGGCCTACTGGCGCGGCCAGCGTGCTGGCAACGATCTCGCCGTTGCCATGCAGCAGGGCCAGCTCGGTACCGGGCGTGGCCCTCAGCGTGGCCAGCACCTGGGCCAGATCGTCCAGCGCCACATCAACACCGACCACGGCATCGGCGGTGGTGGCACGTTCACTGAGCGTGACGCCCATGCGGCCGGTGGTGACAAAGCGATACGGCGCCGAGACATGCACGCTGCCCGGGCGCTGCCAGGCCTGCTGGTACCAGCTGCGCTGGCGCGGATCGAAGTCATGGCTGGGCCATGGGCGTGTCGGCAGTGGCCGGCCTTGCGCATCCAGGAAGTGGAAGCGTGCCACGCGCGTGCCGTCGGCCTGTTGGCTGAGCGTCTGCAGCAGCATGTCGGCGGTGCTGGGCGCCGCCACGCTTTCGCGCACGGCCGGCACCGCCAGTGATCGGGCCAGCAGCAGATCGCCATTGGGGTAGGCCACGTACACCGAAGCCGCCACCGGTGCCGCGCGCAGTGCGGCCAGCAGCGGCGCGGCGTGTTCCAGGCGGCCGCGTTCGTCGGCCAGGGCGGGCAGCTGGCCGGCGCCGATCTGGCCCAGCGCCACCTGTGCCGGGGCAAACTGCAGGCGCAGTTGTTCGGCCAGCAGGGTGGTATCGCGCAGGGCGCGCTGCCGGGCATCCGCGCCGAGGCGCTGGTAGGTGGCGATCACCCCCCAGCCGATCAGCAGTGCGGCGACCAGGGCCATGCAGGTCATGGTCAGCGCGGTGATATGGACGCGGATGCGGAACTGGCGCGGACCCGGTACGGCGTGGCTCATCAGGCTTCCCCCCCTATGCCGATAGCCCTACGCAGGTTGCGTGCGCAACCGGACAGGGGGTGGGGCCCCCTTTGTAGAGTCGAGCTTGCTCGACTGCTTGGGCCAGTCGAGCAAGCTCGACTCTACAGAAGCAGTCGAGCAAGCTCGACTCTACAACCCCTCTGCGCGCAGCCAGCGCCACAGCGTGGTGCGCGATACACCCAGTGCCTGGGCCATGCCTTCGCGGTCGTTGCGGTGTTCCTGCAGCAGGGTTTCCAGCTGGGCGCGGGGCGGGCGCTTGCCGTTGCTTGCCAGTGGCAAGGCCGGTATGCCTTCGCGCAGCAGTTCAGGTGCGAGTTGCAGCAGGCGCGCGGCGTCGATCAGTCCTTCGCCCGGCTGCCAGTGGATGCGCAGGCGATCAACCAGGTTGCGAAGCTCGCGCACGTTGCCCGGCCAGCCGGCGGTGGTCAGCACGGTCATGGCGTCCTCGGCCAACGGCGCATCGATGCCGCGCAGCTGGCGGAAGAAGTGCTGGACCAGCAGCGGCACATCGCTGCGGCGCGCGCGCAGGGGGGGCAGGGCAATGCGCAGTGCAGCCAGTCGGTAGTAAAGATCGCGGCGGAAGCTGCCTGCGGCCGCGCGCTGTTCCAGCGACTGCAGCGTGGCCGCCACCACGCGCAGGTCAACCGAGGTGGGCTCGGTGGCGCCCACCCGCAGCACTTCGCGTTCTTCCAGTACCCGCAGCAGCCGCGTCTGCAGGGGCAGCGGCAGTTCCCCGATTTCATCCAGGAACAAGGTGCCCCCATCGGCCGCTTCCATCAGGCCCACGCGGCCGCCACGGCGCGCGCCGGTGAACGCACCATCGCTGTAACCGAACAGTTCCGACTCCAGCAGTGATTCGCTGATCGCTCCGCAGTTCAGTGCCACGAAACGGCCGCGGCGGCCGCTGGCGGCGTGCAGCTGGCGTGCCACCAGTTCCTTGCCAGTGCCGGTCTCGCCGGCCACCAGTACGGTGCTGTCGTGGGGCGCATACAGCGCTATCTGTGCGCGCACCTGTGCCATTGCATCGCTGTCACCCAGCAGCTCGTGCGCCTCGCTGCGCGCTGCTGCACGCCTGCGCGGCGCGGGGCGGGCGCCACCGGAACGGGCCAGTGCCTGGGTCAGTTCCAGCGCATGTTCGAACGCCTGCCGCACCGAATCGGCCGAGTACAGCAGCACACCTGGCAGTCCCATCTGTTCGGCGTGGTCGATGGCCATGCCGGTGCCAACGATCACCTCGATGCCGTTGGCGCGCAGATCGGCGATGCAGTCGCGCGCGTCCTCCCGGGTGACGAAGCGGCGGTGCTCGATGTCCAGCCCGAAGCTGTGCTGGAAGTTGCTGAACACCGGCACGTCGCTGGCGTGGGTGACCAGCCCGATGCGGCTGGCGATGCGCCGCGCCCGCGCCAGCGCTTCCATCAGGTCGAAGCCGTTGGCCTGGATCGGCACCAGCGGCAGATCCAGGCGGCCGCGCAGCCAGGCCGCGTTCGAGCCACCGGCAATGACCACGTCGCAATGCTCGCGGCGCAGGCGCTGGCCGATCACCTCCACCGCCTCCTCGAAGCCGAGGTTGATCTGTTCGATGCGCGCGCGGCGGTCGAACTCGGGAATGACATCGCCGAGCAGGCCGGTCAGGCGCGAAACGCTGACGGTCCAGATCACCGGGCGGTCGGTATCGACAGGGGGCAGGGGCGAGCGGGGCAGGTACATGGAGCGGCGGTTACTAAGGATGTTTCATGATACGCCTGTTTCAATGTTTCATATGTTTCAGGTTGCGGGCACGGTCACCCGTTTGAAATCAATGGCTTGCACCTTGGCACGGTGTTTGCGCCTGTACCCATGACTTATCTACTGGACTGCCGCATGACTGCTTCCACCCCTGCTTCCGCCGGTGCCCGCTTCCGCCATTCCCTGGCTGCCGAATCGCCGCTGCAGGTGATCGGCGCGATCAACGCCAACCATGCGCTGCTGGCCAAGCGCGCCGGCTTCCGCGCCATCTACCTGTCCGGCGGCGGCGTGGCCGCAGGCTCGCTGGGCCTGCCGGACCTGGGCATCAACACCCTGGAAGACGTGCTGATCGACGTGCGCCGCATCACCGATGTCTGCGACCTGCCGCTGATGGTGGATATCGATACCGGCTTCGGCCCGAGCGCCTTCAACATCGCGCGCACGGTGAAGTCGTTGATCAAGGCCGGCGCGGCGGCCTGCCATATCGAAGACCAGGTCGGCGCCAAGCGCTGCGGCCATCGCCCGGGCAAGGAAATCGTCTCGCAGGGTGAAATGGTCGACCGCGTGAAGGCCGCCGCCGATGCCAAGACCGACCCGGACTTCTTCCTGATCGCGCGTACCGACGCCATCCAGGTGGACGGCGTGGACAAGGCCATCGAACGCGCCATCGCCTGCGTCGAGGCCGGCGCCGACGGCATCTTTGCCGAGGCCGCCTATGACCTGGACACCTACCGCCGCTTCGTCGATGCGGTGAAGGTGCCGGTGCTGGCCAACATCACTGAATTCGGTGCCACCCCGCTGTTCAGCCGCGACGAACTGGCCTCGGCCGGCGTGGCCATCCAGTTGTTCCCGCTGTCGGCCTTCCGTGCCGCCAACAAGGCTGCCGAGAACGTCTACCAGTCGGTGCGCCGCGATGGCCACCAGCGCAACGTGGTCGACGCCATGCAGACCCGTGAAGAGCTGTATGACCGCATCGGTTACCACGCCTTCGAGCAGCAGCTCGACGCCCTGTTCGCCGCCAAGAAATAAGCAGTACCCTGCACCATCAGTTTTCGGAGGGAAAACATGAACGATACGACCGCAAACCCGACCTTCAAGCCGAAGAAGTCCGTCGCCCTGTCCGGCACCGCCGCCGGCAACACCGCGCTGTGCAGCGTGGGCCGCAGCGGCAACGACCTGCACTACCGCGGCTACGACATCCTGGACCTGGCCAACACCAGCGAGTTCGAGGAAATCGCCTACCTGCTGGTGCACGGCAAGCTGCCGACCCGCGCCGAACTGGTTTCGTACAAGGCCAAGCTGAAGTCGCTGCGCGGCATTCCGGCCGCGGTGAAGGCCGCGCTGGAAGAACTGCCGCCGTCGGCACACCCGATGGACGTGATGCGCACCGGCGTGTCCGTGCTCGGCTGCGTGGCCCCGGAAAAGGATGACCACAACCATCCGGGCGCGCGTGACATCGCCGACAAGCTGATGGCCTGCCTCGGTTCGATGCTGCTGTACTGGTACCACTGGAGCCACAACGGCCGCGCCATCGACGTGGAAACCGACGACGACTCCATCGGTGGCCACTTCCTGCACCTGCTGCACGGCGACAAGCCGCAGGATTCGTGGGTAAAGGCGATGCACACCTCGCTGATCCTGTACGCCGAGCACGAGTTCAACGCTTCCACCTTCACCTGCCGTGTCATCGCCGGTACCGGCAGCGACATGTACAGCGCGATCTGCGGTGGCATCGGCGCGCTGCGCGGCCCCAAGCACGGCGGCGCCAACGAAGTCGCGTTCGAAGTGCAGAAGCGCTACGACAACCCCGATGAAGCCGAGGAAGACATCAAGGCCCGCGTCGAGCGCAAGGAAGTGGTGATCGGTTTCGGCCACCCGGTCTACACCGTGTCCGACCCGCGCAACAAGGTCATCAAGGACGTGGCCCGCGAGCTGTCCGAAGAGCAGTCCAGCATGAAGATGTACGACATCGCCGAGCGCCTGGAATCGGTGATGTGGGACATCAAGAAGATGTTCCCGAACCTGGACTGGTTCAGCGCCGTCAGCTACCACATGATGGGCGTGCCGACGGCCATGTTCACCCCCCTGTTCGTGATCGCCCGCACCGCCGGCTGGAGCGCGCACATCGTCGAACAGCGCATCGACGGCAAGATCATCCGCCCGAGCGCCAACTACATCGGCCCGGAAGACCGCGAGTTCGTCGCCATCGACAAGCGCGCCTGATCCACCTGCTGTCTGCACCCGGCCGGCCCGTTGCCGGCCGGGTGATTTCGCCGCCGCATCGCCGGCACCCGGCCCGCCCCAAGCATTCCGCCAGCCCATGAATACCGACTACCGCAAGAACCTTCCCGGCAGCACGCTGGACTATTTCGACGCGCGCGCCGCCGTCGATGCCATCCAGCCCGGCGCCTACGCCACGCTGCCGTACACCTCGCGTGTGCTGGCTGAAAACCTGGTGCGCCGCTGCGAGCCGGCCACCCTGGTCGATTCGCTGAAGCAGCTGATCGAACGCCGCCGCGATCTGGATTTCCCGTGGTTCCCGGCGCGCGTGGTCTGCCATGACATCCTGGGGCAGACCGCCCTGGTCGATCTGGCCGGCCTGCGCGATGCGATCGCCGACAAGGGTGGCGACCCGGCCAAGGTGAACCCGGTGGTGCCGGTGCAGCTGATCGTCGACCACTCGCTGGCGGTGGAGTGCGGTGGGTTCGATCCGCAGGCGTTCGAGAAGAACCGCGCCATTGAAGATCGCCGCAACGAAGACCGTTTCCACTTCATCGACTGGACCAAGCTGGCGTTCCAGAACGTGGACGTGATTCCGCCGGGCAACGGCATCATGCACCAGATCAATCTGGAGAAGATGTCGCCGGTGGTCTACGTGCAGGACGGCGTGGCCTTCCCCGATACCTGCGTGGGCACCGACAGCCACACCCCGCACGTGGACGCGCTGGGCGTGATCGCCATTGGCGTGGGCGGCCTGGAAGCGGAGAACGTGATGCTGGGCCGCGCCTCGTGGATGCGCCTGCCGGACATCATCGGCGTGGAACTGACCGGCAAGCCGCAGCCGGGCATCACCGCCACCGACGTGGTGCTGGCACTGACCGAGTTCCTGCGCAAGGAACGCGTGGTCGGCGCTTGGCTTGAGTTCTATGGCGAAGGCGCTGCGGCACTGACCATCGGTGACCGCGCCACCATTTCCAACATGTGCCCCGAGTACGGTGCCACCGCCGCGATGTTCTACATCGATGCGCAGACCACCGACTACCTGCGCCTGACCGGTCGCGAGGAGTCGCAGGTGGCGCTGGTAGAGAATTACGCGCGTACCACCGGCCTGTGGGCCGACGACCTGGTCACTGCACAGTACGAGCGCGTGCTGTGTTTCGACCTGTCCAGCGTGGTGCGCAACATGGCCGGGCCGAGCAACCCGCACAAGCGAGTGGCCACCGCCGAGCTGGCCGAGCGCGGCATTGCCGATGAAGCCAAGCTGGCGGCCGGGCGTGGCGAACAGGCGCAGGGCCTGATGCCCGATGGCGCGGTGATCATCGCGGCCATCACCAGCTGCACCAATACCTCCAACCCGCGCAACGTGATCGCCGCGGCGCTGCTGGCGCGCAACGCCAACGCGCGCGGCCTGCAGCGCAAGCCGTGGGTGAAGTCGTCGCTGGCACCGGGCTCGAAGGCCGTGCAGCTGTACCTGGAAGAATCCGGCCTGCTGCCCGATCTGGAACAGCTGGGCTTCGGCATCGTGGCCTTCGCCTGCACCACCTGCAACGGCATGAGTGGCGCGCTGGACCCGAAGATCCAGCAGGAAATCATCGATCGCGACCTGTACGCGACCGCCGTGCTGTCGGGCAACCGCAACTTCGACGGCCGCATCCACCCGTATGCCAAGCAGGCCTTCCTGGCCTCGCCGCCGCTGGTGATCGCCTACGCCATCGCCGGCACCGTGCGCTTCGATATCGAAAAGGATGTGCTGGGTGTGGATGCCGAAGGCAACGAAGTCCGCCTGAAGGACATCTGGCCGAGCGATGCCGAGATCGATGCCGTGGTGAAGGCCTCGGTGAAGCCCGAGCAGTTCCGCAAGGTCTACAACCCGATGTTCAACGTGCGCGTGGAGCATGGCGCGGCGGTCAGCCCGCTGTACGACTGGCGCCCGCAGAGCACCTACATCCGCCGCCCGCCGTACTGGGAGGGCGCGCTGGCCGGTGAGCGCACGCTGGCGGGCATGCGCGCGCTGGCTGTGCTGCCGGACAACATCACCACCGACCACCTGTCGCCGTCCAATGCGATCCTGGCCTCCAGCGCCGCCGGCGAATATCTGGCGAAGATGGGCCTGCCGGAAGAAGACTTCAATTCCTACGCCACCCACCGTGGTGACCATCTGACCGCACAGCGCGCCACCTTCGCCAACCCGAAGCTGTTCAACGAAATGGTGCGCAACGAGGACGGCAGCGTGAAGCAGGGTTCGCTGGCGCGGGTGGAGCCGGAAGGCAAGGTGATGCGCATGTGGGAGGCCATTGAAACCTACATGGACCGCAAGCAGCCGCTGATCATCATCGCCGGTGCCGACTACGGCCAGGGCAGCTCGCGTGACTGGGCCGCCAAGGGCGTGCGCCTGGCCGGCGTGGAAGCGATCGTGGCCGAGGGTTTCGAGCGGATTCACCGTACCAACCTGATCGGCATGGGCGTGCTGCCGCTGGAGTTCAAGCCGGGCACCACCCGCCTGACCCTGGGTATCGACGGCACCGAGACCTTCGACGTGGTGGGCGAGCGCACCCCGCGCGCCGACCTGACCCTGGTCATCCACCGCCGCGACGGCCAGGACGTGGTGGTGCCGGTTACCTGCCGCCTGGACAGCGACGAGGAAGTGGCGATCTACGAGGCCGGTGGCGTGCTGCAGCGCTTCGCACAGGACTTCCTGGAAGGCGCCAAGGTGGCGTGAGGCAACCGACGGCCCGGCAACAGGCCGTCTTTCATTGCAAGGAATCTTTCATGGCATTTCTCCCGCAACTCCGTATTCCCGCCACCTACATGCGCGGTGGCACCAGCAAGGGCGTGTTCTTCCGCCTGCAGGACCTGCCCGAAGCGGCGCAGGTGCCGGGCCCCGCCCGTGATGCGCTGCTGATGCGGGTGATCGGTTCGCCCGATCCCTATGGCAAGCACACCGATGGCATGGGCGGGGCAACGTCGAGCACCAGCAAGTGCGTGATCATTTCCGCCGCCTCGGTGCCGGATCACGACGTGGATTACCTGTATGGCCAGGTCTCCATCGATACCGCCTTCGTCGACTGGAGCGGCAACTGCGGCAACCTGAGCACGGCGGTGGGGCCGTTCGCCATTGCCAATGGCCTGGTCGACCCGGCCCGTGTGCCGCGCGACGGCCTGTGCACGGTGCGCATCTGGCAGGCCAACATCGGCAAGACCATCATCGCCCACGTGCCGATGTGCAACGGCGAAGTACAGGAAACCGGTGACTTCGAGCTGGACGCCGTGACCTTCCCGGCCGCCGAGATCCAGCTGGAGTTCATCGACCCGTCCGATGACGGCGATGCCGGCGCGATGTTCCCCACCGGCAACCTGGTGGACACCCTGGACGTGCCGGGCGTGGGCAGCTTCGAGGTGACGATGATCACCGCTGGCATCCCGACCATCTTCCTCAACGCCGCCGACCTGGGCTATACCGGCACCGAACTGCAGCCGGCCATCAACGAAGACAAGGCGGCCCTGCAGAAGTTCGAGACCATTCGTGCCCACGGTGCAGTGCGCATGGGCCTGATCGCGAAGCTGGAAGACGCGGCGACCCGCCAGCACACGCCGAAGGTGGCCTTCGTGGCACCGGCACAGGACTACGTGTCGTCCAGCGGCAAAGCCATCCCGGCCTCGGCCATCGATCTGCATGCGCGCGCGCTGTCGATGGGCAAGCTGCACCACGCGATGATGGGTACGGCGGCAGTGGCCATCGGTACGGCCGCGGCGATTCCGGGCACCCTGGTCAACCGCGCGGCCGGTGGCGGCCAGCGTGAGGCGGTCACCTTCGGCCACCCCTCCGGCACGCTGCGGGTCGGCGCCCGGGCCGGGCAGGCGGGCGGCCAGTGGACGGTGACCAAGGCGATCATGAGCCGCAGCGCCCGGGTGCTGATGGAAGGCAAGGTACGGGTGCCGGCCGAATAAGGCCCCGGTAGCTGCATGAAGCCCCGGTAGCTGCCCACCTTGGTGGGCAGGCGCGCGCCAGCGCGTGCGTGAGGCCCAGCGCCAACCAAGGAGGGCGACTACCGGCCACCCGCCGTCAACACCTTGACGCGGCGGCCCTATAATGGCCGCCTCGATCAAGGAGTGACGACATGAGCGGTCCGGCACGGCGGAAGCGGTGGGGTTGGGCGGCGGCTGTTCTGGCAGGAGGCTTGTTGCTGGGCCTGGCCGGTTGCCGCAACGACAGTGGACAGATGCCCAAGGCCAGTGGTGAAGCGATCACCACCCAGGCCGAGCAGGTAAAGGACTTCACCCTGCTGCGCGCCTATCCGGACCAGAAGAATGACGGCCTGTCGCTGGCGCTGGAGTTCTCGCGCCCGCTGGTCGGCACCCAGGATTTCGACAAGCTGGTGCGCTTCGAAGAGAAGGTCGGCACCGAAGACAGCAGCTGGACCCTGTCCGATGACGGCCTGACCCTGCGCTACCCGTTCGTGGAGGCCGGCAAGGAATACAGCCTGGTCGTGTCCCCGGACCTGCTGGCCGCCGACGGCAATCGCCTGGGCAAGGAGCTGAAGCAGAAGGTGTTCAGTGGTGAACTGAAGCCGGTGGCCGGGTTTGCCTCGCAGGGCAGTGTGCTGCCGGCCAAGGAAAGCCGCGGCCTGCCGGTGGTGTCGGTGAACGTACCGGAAGTGGACGTCGAGTTCCTGCGCGTGCGCGAGAAGGACCTGCCGACCTTCTTCAGCCAGTACCAGCGCGGCGGCCGTCGCGGCAGCTGGGAACTGAGCAGCGATTACGAGCGCAGCCCGATCAACAAGCTGGCCGAACCGGTCTACGTGAACCGCTTCATCCTGGGCGGCAAGCAGAACGAGCGCGTTCTGACGTATCTGCCAACCCAGGACATCAAGGAACTGCAGGAACCGGGCCTGTACTTCGCCCTGCTCAAGCGCACCGGTGATTACGAAGGCGAATTCGACACCGCGTTCTTCTCGGTGAGCGATATCGGCCTGCATACCCGCGCGTACAAGGACAAGCTGTTCGTCCACACCGCCTCGTTGAAGGATGGCGCCGCGCTGAAGAGCGTGGACCTGCGCGTGCTGGACGCCAAGGGCGAGGTGGTGCTGAAGGGCAGCACCGACGGCAACGGCAACGCCCTGCTGAACTACACCCTGGATGCGGCCCATGTGCTGGTGGCCAGCAGTGGCAAGGACACCAGCTTCCTGCCGTTCAACCAGCCCGCGCTGGACCTGAGCGAGTTCGCCGTGGCCGGCCGTGACAACGCCTGGTTCGATGTTTACGCCTGGTCCGGGCGCGATCTGTACCGCCCGGGCGAAACCGTGCGCCTGTCGGCGCTGCTGCGCGACAACGACGGCAAGCCGGTGAAGCCGCAGCCGGTGTTCCTGCGCCTGAAGCAGCCCGACGGCAAGACCTTCCGCGAAACCCGCCTGCAGCCGGGCGAGCAGGGCTACATCAACTTCGAGCAGGTCATTCCCGCCGAGGCGCCGACTGGACGCTGGCAGGTCGAGTTCCGTACCGACCCGGCCAGCAAGGAAGCGATCCAGGGCATGACCCTGCGCATCGAGGAATTCCTGCCCGAGCGCATGAAGCTGGACCTGGACAGCGCGCAGAAGACGCTGAAGCCGGGCGAGGAACTGCGCCTGCAGGCCAACGGCGCCTATCTGTATGGTGCGCCGGCCGATGGCAACCGCTTCACCGCGCGCATGGCCGTAGCGGCTGAGCAGAAGCCGGTGGAGGGCCTGCCGGGTTACTTCTTCGGCGACCCGACCCTGCAGCTGCCGCGTGATGCCAAGGACGTGATCGATACCACGCTGCCGGCCAACGGCCAGCTGCGCCAGGACGTTGCACTGCCCGAAGAGGCGGCCAAGGCCAAGGCGCCGATTGCCGTGGTGCTGTCGGGCAGCCTGTACGAGACCGGTGGCCGCACGGTCACCCGCACCCTGAAGCGGGTGATGTGGCCGGCCGACGCGCTGGTCGGCGTGCGCCCGCTGTTCAACCCCGATGATGGCGCCGATTCCAATGGCAATGCGCGCTTCGAGCTGCTGCGCGTGGATGCGGCGGGCACGCCGAAGCCGGCCAAGGGCCTGAAGGTGACCCTGGTGCGCGAGTTGCGCGACTACCACTGGACCTTCAACGACAACCGTTGGGACTACGATTTCACCCGCCGCTTCGAGAACAAGGAAACACGCACGGTCGATGCCGGCGGCAGCGCGGTGGCCTTCGATTTCCCGGTGGAATGGGGCGAGTACCGGGTGGACGTGTTCGATCCGTCCACCGGCCTGACCAGTCGCTATCCGTTCCGTGCCGGCTGGAGCTGGGGCGATGACAACCGCGGCCTGGACGCCCGCCCGGACAAGGTCAAGCTGGGCCTGGACAAGACCGGCTACAAGGCCGGCGATACCCTGCAGGTGACGGTCACCCCGCCGCACGCCGGCAAGGGCCTGCTGATGGTCGAATCCGATCGCATGCTGTACGTGCAGGAGATCGACGCCAAGCCGGGCGCCACCTTCAAGATTCCGGTCACGGCCGACTGGGAGCGCCACGACGTCTACATCACCGCGCTGGTGTTCCGTGGCGGTACCGCGCCCAGCAAGATCACCCCGGCGCGTGCGGTGGGCGTGGTACACGTGCCGATGGACCGCAAGGGTCGCACCGTGGCCGTGGGTCTGGTCGCGCCCAAGCAGATGCGCCCGGAACAGGACCTGCCGGTGACGGTCAGCGCACCGCAGCTGGCCGGCAAGACCGCGCATGTCACGGTCTCGGCCGTCGATGTGGGCATCCTCAACATCACCCGCTTCCCGGTGCCCGATGCCGGCGCGCATTTCTTCGCCCAACGCCGCCTGGGCATCGATGCCTACGACATCTACAGCCGGGTGATCGAAAGCTTCGATGGCGGCAGTGGCAAGCTGAAGTTCGGCGGCGACATGGGGCTGCAGGCGCTGCCGCAGGCCAAGCGGCCGACCGCGCGCGTGCAGACCGTGGACCTGTTCTCCGGCCCGGTGCAGCTGGATGCCAAGGGCATCGCCCGCATCCGCCTGAAGGTGCCCGACTTCAACGGCACCCTGCGCGTGTCGGCGGTGGTCTACAGCGACGACCAGTACGGCAAGCGCGACGTGGAAACCGTGGTGCGCGCACCGATCCTGGCCGAAGCCAGCATGCCGCGCGTGCTCGCCCCGGGCGACCGCAGTACGGTCACCCTGGATGTGCAGAACTTCACCGGCAAGCCGGGTGCGTTCAACGTGCGGGTGGAAACCGAAGGTCCGCTGTCGCTGGCCGAAGGCACGCGCAACGTGCAGTTGAATGCCGATGCCAAGAGCACGCTCAGCTTCCCGCTGTCGGCGCGCGAAGGGCACAGCGTGGCCAAGGTGCGGGTGCGGGTGGACGGCAACGGCTTCAAGGCCGACCGCCGCTACGAACTGCCGGTGCGTGCGGCGTGGCCGCAGGTAGTGCGTTCGCAGGTGCGCACGCTCGATCCGCTGGCCGCGGTCAGCCTGGATGGCAGCCTGACCGAGGGCCTGATGGCCGAATCGGTGAACGCGCGCCTGCTGGTCAGCCCGCTGCCGCCCATTCCGTTCGCCAGTGCGCTGCAGGGCGCATTGAACTACCCGTATGGCTGTGCCGAGCAGACCACCAGCAAGGGCTACGCGGCGTTGATCCTGGACCAGGCCACCTCGTCGATGCTGGGTGCCGATGGCCTGGATGCCAAGACCCGTCGCGAGCGCATGGAAGGCGCGTTCGGCCGACTGGCATCGATGCAGGTGGCCAACGGCAACTTCTCCATGTGGGGTGACGATGGCTACGTGAACCCGTGGCTGACCCCGTACGTCACCGAGTTCCTGCTCGATGCCAAGGACGCCGGCTTTGCCGTGCCGGACAACGTGCTGCAGAAGGCGCTGAACCGGCTGAGCGAGGACCTGCTGTCCGGCGGCAACCAGTTCTATGGGCAGGACGAACGCGAAAAGCTGAAGTTCGCCAACCAGGCCTATTCGGGCTACGTGCTGGCGCGGGTCAACCGTGCCCCGCTGGGCACCCTGCGCACGCTGTACGACAACGAGCGCAGCAAGGCGGTCGGTGGCCTGTCGCTGGTCCACCTGGGCGTGGCGCTGTCGCTGCAGGGCGATGCCAAGCGTGGCCAGGCTGCACTGGCGGCGGCGTTCGCCAAGTCCAGCAGCGAACGGCCGTCGTACTTCGGCGACTACGGCAGTGCCATCCGTGACGACGCGCTGATGATCGCGCTGACCCATGAAAACAAGCTGGCCAAGCCGGCCTGGGATGCCCGCGCCGTCGATCTGGGCCGTGGCCTGGACGCACGCCGCAATGCCGGCTGGATGTGGCTGAGCACCCAGGAACAGGTCGCCATCGCGCGCCTGGGCAAGGCGTTGTCGGCCAACCAGAAGGCGCTGGTCGCCGGTGAGCTGGTGATCGGTGGCAACACCGAAGCGATCGGCGAGCGCAAGCTGTTCGGCCGCAACTTCAGCGCTGGCGAACTGGCCAGCGGCGTGCGCTTCAGCCCGCAGGGGCAGCCGCCGATGTTCGCCAGCATCGACGTGGCCGGCATTCCGCGCACGGCACCGGCACCGGACAACAGCGTGCTGGGCGTGGAGCGCAGCTACTACGGCACCGATGGCAAGCCGTGGACGCCGCGCCCGCTGAAGGAAGGCGAGGCACTGATCGTGCGCGTCACCGTCACCGCCGATACCACCATGCCCGATGCACTGCTGACCGACCTGTTGCCGGCCGGCCTGGAGATCGAGAACTTCAACCTGGGCGATGCCAAGCAGTGGGCCGACGTGGTGGTCGATGGCATCACCATCAGCGACCGTGGCGAGGCAGCCGACACCAAGCACGAAGAGTTCCGCGACGACCGCTACGTGGCGGCGCTGAAGCTGTCCCGCGGCAGCAAAGCGAACGTCTTCTATCTGGTGCGCGCGGTCACCCCGGGCACCTACACGGTGCCGCCGCCGCTGGTGGAAGACATGTACCGCCCGCAGCTGCGTGGCGTTGGTCGCAGCAACCCGACCACGATCACGGTGGTGCAGCCGTGATTGCGCGGACGGGCCGCGATGGCGCGGCCCGTCCTGCTGACCGCAGACCATGAAGCGATCGATCAGAACGCGGCTGGCGGCCCTGCGCCCCCAGCTGCAACCGCTATGGCCCTGGCTGCGCTGGGGTACCGCTGCCGCACTGGCGTTGCTGCTGGTGCTGGATTGGGCATTCCCACCGCCGCTGCCGAAACAGCGCGACACCAGCACGCTGGTGGTGGCCGCCGATGGCAGTCCGCTGCGGGCCTTCGCCGATGCCGAAGGCGTGTGGCGCTACCCGGCCACGGTGGACAGCGTGTCGCCGCTGTACCTGCAGGCCCTGTTGACCTACGAGGACCGCTGGTTCTGGAAGCACCCTGGCATCAATCCGCTGGCGATCCTGCGTGCCGGAGGCCAGCTGCTGCGCGGCGGCCACATCGTGTCCGGTGGCTCCACCCTGACCATGCAGGTGGCGCGCATCCTCGACCCGCACTCGCGTACGCCGTGGGGCAAGCTGAAACAGATGCTGCGCGCGGTGCAGCTGGAAGTGCACCTGTCCAAGGCGCAGATCCTGGCCTTGTACCTGGAACGGGCGCCCTACGGCGGCACCATCGAAGGGGTGGAGGCGGCCAGCTGGGCGTACCTGGGCAAGTCGGCGGCGCAGCTTTCGCATGCCGAGGCGGCCCTGTTGGCGGTGCTGCCGCAGGCACCGAGCCGGCTGCGCCCGGACCGGCACCCGGAAGCGGCGCAGAAAGCACGTGACAAGGTGCTGGCACGCATGGCCCAGCAGCGCGTGTGGTCGGCCGACGAGGTGTCTGATGCACGCATCGAAAACGTGGTGGCGCGCTCGCTGCGGCCGCCGATGCATGCGGCCCTGCTGGCGCAGCGGCTGCACGCCACCTATCCCGGCCAGGCGCGCATTGAAAGTGGCATCGACATCGGCCTGCAGCGCACCCTGGAAGAACGCGTGGCCAGCTACTTTTCCGGCCTGCCAGAGCGCACCTCGGCCGCGCTGCTGGTGGTGGACAACCAGACCCTGCAGGCACGCGCGTACGTGGGCACGCTGTCCTTCGGTGATCGGCAGCGGCTGGGCCACGTGGACATGGTGCAGGCCTGGCGCTCACCCGGTTCCACCCTCAAGCCCTTCCTGTACGGCATGGCGCTGGACGACGGGCTGATCCATTCGGAAAGCCTGCTGGTGGATGCGCCGCAGAGCTTCGGCAGTTACCGTCCCGGAAATTTCGACATGGCCTTCAATGGCCCGGTAGGTGCGGCCACCGCGCTGCGCCTGTCGTTGAACGTGCCTTCGGTGGACCTGCTGCAGCGGGTGGGGGCCGCGCGCTTCGCCGCCCGCCTGTCCCACGCTGGTATCCAGTTGCGCTTCCCGCCGGGCGCGCAACCCAATCTGTCGTTGATTCTCGGCGGCACCGGCGCGCGCCTGGAAGACCTGGTGGGCGCGTTCGCTGCATTGAATCGCAATGGCATTGCCGGTCGCGTGCGCTATACCGCCGACGAGCCGATGGTGGAGCGCCGACTGGTCTCGCCGGGCGCGGCGTGGATCGTGCGCGAGATGCTCGAATCCAATCCACGGCCAGGCTATGGCGTGGGCACCTTCGATGTCGGCGGGCGCCCACGCGTGGCGTGGAAGACCGGCACCAGCTACGGCTTCCGCGATGCGTGGGCGATCAGCAGCACCCGCCACTACACCGTGGGCGTGTGGGTGGGGCGGCCCGACGGCACGCCGCTGCCCGGCCAGTACGGTGCGGTGACCGCCTTGCCGCTGATGTTCGAAGTGGTGGACAGCCTGCCGCGCCAGCGCGGTGATTCGGCGGCTGCGCCGATGCCGGCCAGTGTCAGCGAAGCGGACGTGTGCTGGCCCACCGGTGAGCGCGCCGAGGGGCTGCCGGCGGCGCTGTGCCAGCGGCGCATGCCGGCCTTCCTGCTGGACGGTGCGGCGCCGCTGACCTTCCCCGAACGCGACGCGCGGCGCTGGCAACCGGGGCGGCAGCGCTACGTGGCCGACGCGCGCAGCGGGTTGCGCCTGTCCGCCGATTGCAGCGCGCCGCATGTGGAAGTGCCGGGCGAGATTGCGCGCTGGCCGGCGTTGCTGTCACCGTGGCTGGCCAAGGCCACGCGCGAGGCCTCGCAGTTGCCCGCGCTCTCTCCGGATTGTCGCGACGATGGCCGCGAGGCCAGCGTGGCGCTGCACATCGATGGGTTGAACGACGGCGCCGCACTGGCGCGTGCGCCCAATGCCGAACATGGCGTGCGCCTGCAGCTGCGTGCACTGGGCAGCGAACAGCGCGTGGACTGGCTGCTGGATGGCCGCTGGATCGCGCAGACGCAGGGCGCACAGCTGATGCAGCGCGAATTTGCCGAGCCCGGCGCGCATACCTTGACCGCGCTGGCGTCCGACGGCGCCTGGACCCAGGTGCGGTTCCACGTGCTGCGGTAGCGCCGGGCCATGCCCGGCGGCACCGTCCTGATCACATCGCATACGCCGGGCATGGCCCGGCGCTACCGGTGGGGCTATTTCCCGATCCAGCCATCCAGCAGATCGGCGAACTCATCGGCGTGTTCTTCTTCCTGCGCCAGGATCTCTTCCAGGATGCGCTTGGTGGTGGTGTCGCGATCGCCGACGAAATTGATCATCTCGCGGTAACTGTCGATCGCAATGCGCTCGGCCACCAGGTTTTCCCGCACCATGTCGCGCAGGTCGCTGCCTTCCTTGTATTCGGCATGCGAGCGCGCCGAGAACGTGTCCGGGTTGAGGTCGGGTTCACCGCCCAGCTGCACGATGCGCTCGGCCAGCTTGCCGGCATGGGCCTGTTCCTGCTGGGCGTGCTCCAGGAATTCGGCCTTCACCGCATCGGCCAGCATGCCCTTGGCCATGAAGTAGTGGCGGTAGTAGCGCAGCACGCACACATATTCGGTGGCCAGCGCATCGTTGAGCAGCTTGATGACCGCCTTGCGGTCGGCGCTGTAGCTGTCGGTGATGGCACCGTCTTCGATGTTGCGGCGGGCCCGCTCGCGCAGCGCCTTGCGGTCGCTGATGGCGGTGACGGTGGCACTGGGCTTGCTGGTCTTGGCTGGCTTGGTGGACATGGCTGGCCGTTTCCTCTGGTTTGGGGCTAGGTGGGCAGGTGCTCCAGCACGTACTGCGCCGAAGACACTTCAAATTGACCGGGTTCCTCGATCCACAGCGCCTGCACCACGCCGTCGTCGGCGTACAGGGCGAAGCGGCGCGCACGGATGCCCATGCCCGAGGCACTGGCATCCAGCTCCAGGCCCAGGGCGCGGGTCAGTCCGGCATTGCCGTCGGACAGCATCAGCAGGCCGTCGGGCACACGCTGGTCGGCCGCCCAGGCCTTCATCACGAACGGATCGTTGACCGCCATGCAGTAGACCTCGATGCCGCGCTGGCGGAACGCATCGAACGCCTCCACGTAGCCGGGCAGGTGGCGCGCCGAACAGGTGGGGGTGAAGGCACCCGGCACGGCGAACATCACGACCTTGCGGCCGTCGAACAGGGCGTGGGTATCGAGGGTCTCGACGCCTTCGCGGATGCGCTTGAGGGTGACTTCCGGAATGCGGTCGCCGACGTGGATGGTCATGGGAACTCCTTGCGGGGGCAGGCTAGAAGGGTGGGTGGGATGAACGCGTCAAGACATTGGAAACCCGGCGTGCACGCCCCATCTTGGAACGTTGCGGCGGGGGCCGCCAGCCTCAGCCTGCCGCACCGGCAGGGCGGCTGCATTGCGCAGGATCAGTCGGCCTCACCAGGGCCGCACGGTGCGCGGCGTAGCATCGCCGGCGCGTAGAATGAACCCGGGGCGGCGCCACCGGCGCGGCCGAAGCAGATCGAGGTAGCTGGATGGAATTCAAGGATTACTACGCCACCCTGGGGGTGGAGCCGAGCGCGGGCGATGCGGAAATCAAGACCGCCTATCGCCGCCTGGCACGCAAGTACCACCCGGACGTCAGCAAGGAGGCCGGGGCGGAAGACAAGTTCAAGGCGGTGAACGAGGCCTACGAGGCGCTGCGCGACCCCGAGAAGCGCGCGGCCTATGACCAGCTGCGCGCGCAGGGCTACCGGCCCGGCGAGGAATTCAACGTGCCGCCCAACTACGGCGGCGGCGGTTTCAACTTCGAGGAAGTGTTCGGCGGCGGCGGTGGTGCCGGCGGTGGCTTCAGCGATTTCTTCGAAAGCCTGTTCGCGCGCCAGCGCGGCGGCCAGGGGCCGGGGGCCGGCCCGGGCTTCAGCAGCCAGGGCCACGCGCCCAACCGCGATACCCGGGCCAAGCTGTCGGTACCGCTGGAAGCGGCCTACAAGGGCGACAGCCTGCGCATCACGGTCAATGGCCGGCAACTGGATGTGCGCGTGCCCAAGGGTATCCGGCCGGGGCAGGTGATCCGCCTGGCCGGGCAGGGCAACCACGGCGGCAACCTGTTGCTGGAAGTGGAATATGCCGCGCACCCGCAGTTCGAGGTGGACGGGCGCAACATCCTCTACACCCTGCAGGTGACGCCCTGGCAGGCGGCGCTGGGGACCAGCATCAGCGTGCCGACCCTGGGCGGTAGCGTGGAGCTGAAGATCCCGGCCGATTCCGATGCCGGCCGCAAGCTGCGCCTGCGCGGTCGCGGGTTGCCGGGCAACCCCGACGGCGACCAGATCGTGGAGCTGGAGATCGTGGCCCCGGCCGCGACCGACGATGCGCAGAAGAAGGCGTACCGCAACCTGGCCAAGGCCTTCGGCGAAACGATCTGAGATCGCCCTGGCGCCATGAAATGTAGAGTCGAGCCATGCTCGACTGCTGCAACCAAGAGCAGTCGAGCATGGCTCGACTCTACAGAAACGGGTTCAGCCCTGGCCGGCGAAAACGCGCTCCAGCACTTCGGACAGTTCGTCTTCCGAGAACGGCTTGGTGATGTAGGCCTTGGCGCCCTGGCGCATGCCCCACATGCGGTCGGTGTCCTGGTCCTTGGTGGTGACCAGGATCACCGGAATATGCCGGGTGGCCTCGTCGCGGGCCAGCGTGCGGGTGGCCTGGAAGCCATTGAGGTTGGGCATCACCACGTCCATCAGCACCAGGTCAGGCAGCTCGGCCTTGGCGGTTTCCACGCCGGCCGCGCCATCGGTGGCGGTCAGGATCTGGTGCCCGAGCTTTTCGACGATGCGCTGTATCCCCAACAGCTGCGACGGTGAATCGTCGACGATCAGAATGCGTGCCATGTTGTTCCCCATGTGTTGCCCGCAGTGTAGTGCGGGCAACGTGATGGCGGGAGGGCCGCGCCCTGCCGTCCGTCGCCTGCCTGCAACGCTCAGTCGATCCGCACCACCGTGCGCCCCAGCGAGCCGCCGGCCAGCATGCGTTCGAACACGCCGGGCAGTTCGTCCAGGCCCACTTCAGCGGTGCAGATGCGGTCCAGGTGCTGCGGCTTCCACGCGCCGCCCAGCTTGGCCCATACCGCTTCGCGCAGATCGCGCGGGGCGCTGGCCGAGGACACCCCCAGCAGCGACACGCCGCGCAGGATGTACGGCATGACCGTCATCTCCAACGCCGGGCTGGCGGCCAGGCCGGCGCTGACCACGCTGCCGTAGGGCACAGTCTGCGCCAGCAGGCTGGCCAGCATCGGGCCGCCGGCATTGTCCAGGCCGCCGCCGAAGCGGGCCGACTGCAGCGGGGCCGTATCAGCCAATGCGTCACGCGGCAGCACCTCGGCCGCACCAATGTCGCGCAGGAACCCCGCCTGTTCGGGCTTGCCGCTGATGGCATGCACGCTGTACCCGGCACGGCTGAAGATATCCACGGCCAGCGCGCCCACACCGCCACTGGCGCCGGTGACTGCCAGCGGACCGTGCCCGGGGGTCTGCCGGTTGTCCTGCAGGCGCAGCAGCGCCAGCGCGGCGGTGAAGCCGGCGGTGCCCAGCACCATGGCCTCGCGCGGGGTCAGGCCGCTGGGCTGGGCGATCACCGCGCTCGATTCCAGGCGCACGTACTGGCTGTAGCCGCCGTCGCGGGTCTCGCTCAGGCCGCAGCCGGTGGCCAGCACCGCATCGCCCTCGCGCCAGGCCGCGTCGCTGGAAGCCACCACGGTGCCGGCCACGTCGATGCCCCCCACCAGCGGGAAGCGCCGCAGGATCCGGCCCTTGCCGGTACCGGCAAGGGCGTCCTTGTAGTTCACCGAGGACCAGTGGGCGCGGATCAGCACCTGGCCGGGGTTGAGGTCGTCCACGCCCAGCCGGGTCAGGCCGCTGCGGTAGCCGGCGCTGTCGTTTTCGATGCGGAAGGCGGTGAACGGGGTGGTGGGGGCCATCGGCGCTGCCTGACTTCGAGGAAAACACAACCTTACCGCGTCACCACCCTTTCAATCCTGCCGGTCCGCCCCATCTTGTATGATCGGAGATGGTTCACGGCTGGCGTTGCGGGAAGGGCCCGCGTCGCAGCCCATATCTTGATGGAGCGTGCATGGCCTGGAATACACCCGGCGGCAACAAGGGCGGACAAGGCCCCGAGGACAATCGACGTGGGCCGTTCCGGTCGCGCGGCGGTGGCAATGGCGGTGGCTGGGGCGGTCTGCCCGGGCCGCTGAAGGATCTGTTCGACGGGGGCATCCTGCGTTGGGTGGCGGCGGCGGTGGTGCTGCTGGTGCTGTTCTCCAGCTTCCAGCTGATCGGCGAACAGCAGCGCGGCGTGGTGCTGCGCTTCGGCCAGTTCTCGCGCATCCTGACCCCTGGCCCGAACTTCAAGCTGCCGTGGCCGATCGAGTCGGTCACCAAGGTCAACGCCACCGAGATCAAGACCTTCTCGATCCAGGTACCGGTACTGACCCGCGACGAGAACATCGTCAATGTCTCGTTGAACGTGCAGTACCGCATCGACGACCCGCAGCAGTACCTGTTCGGCACGGTCGATGCCAACCAGGTGCTGGAGCAGTCGGCGCAGAGCGCGGTGCGTGAGGAAGTCGGCCGTGCTGACCTCAATGCCGTGCTGAACAACCGTGGTCCGCTGGCCGTGGCCGCCGAAGAACGCCTGCAGGCGCTGCTGAAGGCGTTCAAGACCGGCCTGACCGTGACCGGCCTGACCCTGCAGGACGCCCGTCCGCCGGAAGAGGTCAAGCCGGCCTTCGACGAGGTCAACGGCGCCCAGCAGGTCAAGGAACGCCTGATCAACGAAGCGCAGGCCTACGCCGCCAAGGTGGTGCCCGAAGCGCGTGGCCAGGCCTCGCGTGCCCGTACCACCGCCGAAGGCTACAAGCAGGCCGTGGTGTCCAAGGCCGAGGGTGACGCCCAGCGCTTCAGCCTGCTGCAGGCCCAGTACAAGAACGCCCCGGAAGTCACCCGCAAGCGTCTGTGGCTGGAGACCGTGCAGCAGGTGCTGAGCGAGAACCGCAAGGTGATCGGTGGCGATGGCCGCCAGCTGATCTACGTGCCGATGACCGGCGATACCCGCCCCAGCGCCTCGGCGCCGGCCCCGGTGGTGAACCCGGAGGTGGTGATGCCGTCGCTGCCGGGCGCCACGGCGGTGGAAGCTTCCCGTGACCCGGGCCGGCCGGTCGGCCGCCCGACCGGGCGACCCAGTGGCCGTGAGGAGGGCAGCCGATGAGAAGTTCGATGTGGATTGCGGTCGCCGTAGCGGCCCTGCTGGGCCTGCTGGGCTCGGTCTATGTGGTGCGTGAAGACCAGACGGCGATGGTGCTGAACCTGGGCAAGGTGGTCCGTTCGGACATCAAGCCGGGCCTGCACTTCAAGCTGCCGGTGGTGGAAACGGTGCGCGTGTTCGATCGCCGCTTCCAGGTGCTGGACACCGCGCCGGCACGTTACTTCACCGCCGAACAGAAGGATGTCAGCGTCGACTTCTTCGCCATCGGCTACATCTCCAACGTGGGCGACTACTTCCGTGCCACCGGTGGCGACCCGCGCGTGGCCAATGCCCGCCTGGCGCCGATCATCACCGATTCGCTGCGCAACCAGATCAACTCGCGCACCCTGCAGCAGCTGGTCTCCGGCGACCGCAGCGAACTGATCGCCGAACAGCTCAAGGGCATCAACGAAGCGGTGGCCGGGCTGGGCATGCAGATGATCGACCTGCGCATCAAGCAGGTGGACCTGCCGACCGACAGCCAGGTGATCAATGACGTGTACGAGCGCATGCGCGCACAGCGCAAGCAGGAAGCGGCCAAGCTGCGCGCCGAGGGCGAAGAGCAGTCGCTGACCATCCGCGCCCAGGCTGACCGCGACAGCACCGTGCTGATCGCCGAGGCCGAGCGTGATGCCCAGCGCCTGCGCGGTGAAGGCGATGCCGATGCCGCACGCATCTACGGCCAGGCCGGCGCTGCCGACCCGTCGTTCTATGCGTTCTACCGCAGCCTGGAGGCCTACCGTGGCTCCATGACCGACGGTAACGGCGTGATCGTGCTGGACAAGAACGACCCGTTCCTGCAGTACCTGAAGAACGACCGCTGAGTTTCACGCATCACCCACGGGGCCCGGCCAACTGCCGGGCCCCGCGCTTTTTCCGGAGTACCCCCATGAAAGACCTGTTCGCCGCCCTCTGCCTGGTGGCCGTGCTGGAAGGGCTGCTGCTGTTCGCCGCGCCGCTGGCCTGGAAGCGCATGGCCGAGCGCCTGCTGGACCTACCCAGCCCGGCCCTGCGCAGCTTCGGCGGGCTGGTGCTGCTGGCCGGCCTGAGCCTGCTGTGGTGGGCCCGGCACTAGTGGCGGCGGGCCGGGGTCAGAGCCCTTTCCTGCGGAAAGGGATCCGACCCCTTCCGGGCGACCCTACCCAGGCGCCTGACCGGCCGGTGAAGCCGTCCGTCGGAAGGGTGGCAGCGGACCCCGGAAACCCGGATAATGCACAAAAGCCGGACGGGCCTCCCCGTTCGGCTTTTTCCGTGTCTGGGCCATCCATCGCCGGCCGCTCCCCGTTTGGAGCCGCCACCCACGCGCTGGCCAGCCTCGCCACGGGTCAACCGTCCGCGGCCCCGATGGCCGCAACAAAATCGAGGAGCCCGTCATGGGTCAGTCTGTCGTAGTGTTGGGGGCCCAGTGGGGCGATGAAGGCAAGGGCAAGATCGTCGATCTGCTCACTGAGGAAATCGGCGCCGTCGTGCGCTTCCAGGGCGGCCACAATGCCGGCCACACGCTGGTCATCAACGGCAAGAAGACCGTCCTGCACCTGATCCCGTCGGGCATCCTGCGTGACGATGCGCTGTGCCTGATCGGCAACGGCGTGGTGATCTCGCCGGCCGCACTGCAGAAGGAAATTGCCGAGCTGGAAACCTCCGGCGTGGAAGTGCGTTCGCGCCTGAAGATCTCCCCGGCCGCGCCGCTGATCATGCCGTACCACATCGCCCTGGACCAGGCGCGCGAGCGCGCTGCCGGTGGCAAGGCGATCGGCACCACCGGTCGCGGCATCGGCCCGGCCTACGAAGACAAGGTGGCGCGTCGCGGCATCCGCATCGCCGACCTGCACTACCCCAAGCAGCTGGAAGAACTGCTGCGCACCGCGCTCGATTACCACAACTTCGTGCTGACCAAGTATCTGAACACCGATGCGGTCGACTTCCAGAAGACCTACGACGAAGCGCTGGCCTTCGGCGAATACGTGCAGCCGATGAAGTCCGACGTGGCTGGCATCCTGCACGACCTGCGCAAGCAGGGTAAGCGCGTGCTGTTCGAAGGCGCGCAGGGCGCCCTGCTGGACATCGACCACGGCACCTACCCGTACGTCACCAGCTCCAACACCACCGTCGGTGGCGCGCTGGCCGGTACCGGCGTGGGCGCCGATTCGATCGACTACGTGCTGGGCATCGCCAAGGCCTACGCCACCCGCGTCGGCGGCGGCCCGTTCCCGACCGAGCTGGACGATGAAATCGGCCAGGGCATCCGTGACCGCGGCGCCGAATACGGTGCCTCCACCGGTCGCCCGCGTCGCTGCGGCTGGATGGACATCGTCGCGCTGAAGCGCGCCGTGGCCATCAACGGCATCAGCGGCCTGTGCATCACCAAGCTGGACGTGCTGGACGGCATGGAAAAGCTGAAGGTCTGCATTGCCTACGAATACAACGGCAAGCGTACCGAGTACGCGCCGCTGGACGCGCAGGGCTGGGAAGACTGCACCCCGGTGTACCTGGAGTTCCCGGGCTGGAGCGAGAACACCCACGGCATCACCAACTGGGATGACCTGCCGCCGGCCGCACGCGCCTACCTGCGCTCGCTGGAAGAGCTGGCCGGTTGCCCGATCAGCATTGTCTCCACCGGCCCGGACCGCGACCACACCATGGTCCTGCAGGATCCGTTCGCCTGAGCGATTGACCGGTAGCGCCGGGCCAGGCCCGGCGTCGCTGCAAGGAGAAGCCCCGCGCAAGCGGGGCTTTTTCGTTACTGTGTGGGCCATGCCTGCAGGGACGTAGCGCAATGACGAGGACAACGGTGAAGGGCGAAACGGTCGCGCGGGTCACCCTGTGGGTGTTGTGGAGCCTGTGGGGGCTGGCCTGCGTTGTGCTGCTGCTGGGCGCGGTTGCCAACCACCTGGCGTCGCGCACGCAGCCGCTGCCGCTGCGCTTGCAGCCGGGCGCGTCCGCACAGGTGACGGTCTACCGCTTCATTGATGATCGCCTGCGGCTGCGCCTGCGCTATCTGCCCGAGGCAGCGGATCCGGCGCTGGACCCCACGGTGCGGTTCAGCGTGGAAACCCCCACACAGCAGGCGCAGTTCCGCACCAGCGTACGTGCCGGCCCTCCGACCACGGACGTCGTGCGTCGGCTGGAAACCATCGCGGGCGGGGGACTGTTTGACGCGTACTTCGGTTACGGCCGCGGCGATGCGCTGCCGCGCGGCCGTTCCTGGTTGCGGGTGACCGTGCTGGATGTCGAGCCGGCGCTGGCTGGACGTGCGGCTTCGGTGGAGTTGTTGCCGCCAATGGACGTGCTGAAGCTGACCGATCTGGATTACGTCTGGTTGTGGCCATTCTTCTTCTGGCAGCCGCTGGCCTTGGGCCTGCTGATCGTCGGCGCCGGGCTGGCGATCGCCAGCATCGTCCTGCGCCGCTGGCGCCGCCGCATTCCCACCCGGTAGCGCCAGGCCATGCCTGGCGAGGGCACTTGCCAAATACCCAATATGGGCACAATAATGCCCAATATGGGTACATCTGCCGCCACTGCCTCTTCATCCGGCCCCATTGGGTTGGCCGACGCGCTGTTCACCCAGACCCAGCAGCGGGTGCTGGCCTTGCTGTTTGGGCAGGACCGCAGCGATTTCAGCATCTCCGAACTGATCAGCGGCAGCGGCGCCGGCTCGGGCGCCGTGCAGCGCGAAGTGGCCAAGCTGGTCGCCAGCGGCCTGGTGAACCAGCGCAAGGTCGGCAACCAGAAGCGCTACCGGGCCAACGCGCAGTCGCCCATCCACGCCGAACTGGTGTCACTGGTGCACAAGACCGTGGGCCTGGCCGGTCCGCTGCGCGACGCATTGCAGCCGCTGCAGAGCCAGATCACCTGCGCATTCGTGTACGGATCAGTGGCCAAGCGCAGCGACACCGCGCACAGCGACATCGATCTGCTGCTGGTGTCCAACACCTTGGGCTATGCTGACCTGATGGCCGCGCTGGACCCGCTGGAGGAACGCCTGGGGCGGCCGGTGAACCCGACGCTGTACACGCACGAAGAACTGAGCGAGCGCCTGCGCAAAGGCAATGCCTTCCTGCAGCGGGTGCTGGAACAACCCAAGCTGTGGGTGATTGGAGGAAAGGATGACCTCGCCTTTGCAGAACCTGGTCGGGCCGGGTAAGCCGCTTTCGCTGGAACCGCCGGATGCGCGCGAGATCGAGGGACTGCAGCGTTCCGGCCTGGCGCGCCTGCGCGATGCACGCAATGGCACGCTTTCGCTGGAAAGCCGCTTCGACCTGGCCTACAACGCGGCCCACGCGCTGAGCCTGGCGGCACTGCGCGGGCAGGGCTACCGGCCCAGCAACCGCTACATCGTGTTCCAGTCACTGAAGCACACCTTGGGCGTGGGCCCGGAGGTCTGGCGCGTGCTGGACAAGTGCCACCAGCAGCGCAACCTGGCCGAGTACGAGGGCGAGCTGGATGTCAGCGGTCGCCTGGTCGAAGACCTGATTGCCGCGTGCGAGGCGGTGCGGGTTGCTTCTGGGCTCTAGAACAGCGGCCTTTAGAACAATGGGTACGGGTTGATCGATTCACCCTTCCACCACTGCTTCTCCGGCCCCAGCACATGCACCTCGAAATGCAGGTGCGGGGCATCGGCGCTGGCATTGCCGGTACTGCCCACATAACCGATCACATCGCCGCGCTTGATCGCCTGCTTTTCCGCCAGGCCGTCGGCGTAGCGCTGCAGGTGCGCGTAGTAGTAGCACCATTGCCCGCTGGGTTCGAACTGGTAGACGGTCAGGCCACCGCGCTCGCTGTCGAACAGCTTCTCCACCGTACCGTCGGCCACCGCCAGAATCGGCGTGCCGGCCGGCGCCATGATGTCGATGGCATCGTGCACGCGGCCTTCGCTGCGCGCATCGGTGAAGGTGTCGCGTAACTGCGCGCGCTGTACGCCCTGCACCGGTAGCAGCAGGCCGATCGGTTGCGCAGCGGCGGCGGCAGCGGTTGGCGCCACGGTGGGCGCGGGCGTCGGCGCAGTGGCCGGCACAGGCGCAGCCAACGCCGCTGGCGCGGTCTGCGCCGTGGCCTGCGTTGGCGCTGGTACGAAAGCACGCGCAGGCTCGGCCTCACGCCGCAGCCACCAGCCCAGCCCCAGGCCGAACACCACCCCCAGCACGATCAGCTGCGACAGCCGCATGGCATCACTCCTGCATCACCACGGGCACCGATTCGTCCACCGCATCGGCCACGCGCAGCGCATCCCAGTTGGTCATGCGCACGCAGCCATGCGATTCGGTCTTGCCCACGTGTCCGGGTTCGGGGGTACCGTGCAGGCCGTAGTGCGGCTTGGACAGATCGATCCAGACCCGGCCAACCGGGTTGTTCGGCCCCGGCGGCAGCGTCGCCTTCTTGTCGCCCTTGCGCGCATCCCAGAACAGCTTCGGGTTGTAGTGGAACGGCGGGTCGCGGAACACGCCGAGGATCTTCCATTCGCCGATCGGCAGCGGATCGTGCTCGCTGCCGGAGGACACCGGCACCTGCGCGATCACCTTGCCCTGCGCATCCAGCAGCTGCAGGGTGGAATCGGATTTGTCGATCAGCACCTTGGCCGCCTTCGCCAGCGGCGCCGGGGCGATGTTGGGTACCTGGATGCGACTGCCGGCCTTGCCCAGATCCACGCCAGGGTTCAGCGCTTTCAGCAGCTCGGGCGAGGCGTGGAAGCGCTCGCCCAGCGCTTCTTCCACGCTGGCATAGCCCAGGGCCTTCAGCTTGGCCTGCGCAGCAGGTGTCTTCGGTACCGGCTGGAACGGACCGGCCACGTCCTCGGCGGTCAGCGTGTAGCTGGCCAGGGGCGCGGTGGCATCGGCCTGCAGCGCCTTCCAGGTGGCATCGTCCAGTTCACCGGTCACCGTCAGCCCCTGTGCGGCCTGGAAGCCCGACACCGCGCGGCGCTGGTTGCTGCCCACTTCGCCATCGATCTGGCCGGGCGAAAAATTGGCGCGGTCCAGCAGTACCTGCGCGTGCAGCGGCGATCGCAGTGCGGTGTCCGGGCCGGCCTGCTCGGCAATGGGGGCGGGCAGGCCTGCGGGCGGCGCCTGCGCGAACACCGGGCTGGCCAACAGCGAAAGCGCAAGGACGGCTACGCGGGGTGAAAGCATGGAAAACTCCTGCGGGGTACGCATCCACCATGCCTGTGCCCCGCGGCCAGCCTGCGTGAACGCGCCGCCTTGGGTCTGTGAAGCGGGACGGTCAGGGCGTGTCTGCCTTCTCGACCGCAGGCCGCGCAATGCGTTGCAGCTGCAGTACGCCGAACACCACTTCGGCCGCGGTGAACAGCAGCACGATGCTGCTGGCCCCGTGTACCACGGCGTACACCTGCCAGACAGCAAACAAGCCGCGGGCCACGGCATCCAGGCGCCCCATCAGCACGCTGGGCGCCCACCAGCGCGCCAGTGACCACACCACCACGACCGATCCCAGCAGGTTGGCCAGCAGCATGTGCAGCGGGTCCAGCGCCGGCACCGTACCGGGCAGCGACCACGCGGCGGCCAGCGCGGCCATGGCGGCGTGCACGGCGGTGAAGCCCCAGGGCAGGGCGAAGGGCAGGGTGACCAGCAGGTCGTAGGCGGCGCTGGCACGGACGATACGCAGATAGGAGGGGAGCTGCATGGAGCACTCGTTCGCTGAAAGAGCGCCCACTGTCAGGCCTGAAGTAAACTTCAAGGTCAAGCTTTGTTGGAGCATCCATGCGCATCGGCGAACTGGCCCAGGCCTGCGGGCTGTCCCGCGAAGCACTGCGCTTCTACGAGAAGCAGGGCCTGATCGGCGCCCGCCGGCTGGGCAACGGCTACCGCGACTACCCGCCGGAAACGGCGATGCTGGTGCACTACATCCGCACCGCACAGCAACTGGGCTTCACCCTGGCAGAGATCGGCGAGCGCCTGCCCGCCCTGTGGCAGCAGGAGGACGCCGGCGCACTGCTGGCCATCGCCCTGCAGCAGAAGCTGGCCGACATCGATGCGCGCATCCACGCCCTGAGCGCGCTGCGCGATGACCTGGCCGGCCGGCTGGCCAGTGCCTGCCCGCTGCAGCCCAGCGCCGGCTGAGGTGAACGGCCGCACAACGTGAACAGCACCGGAAGCGTTCACACTGCGTGCGTCAAGGCGGCGTGAGGGCAGGCCGATAAGGTCGGACCCCTCCACCTCTTTGGATGCATCGATGAACTACTTGAGGAACGTCAGGGTTGCCTGGCGTCTTGGCCTTGGTTTTGGCCTGCTGTTGTTGCTGGTCGCGGCCGTGGTCGCCACCGGTGCCACCGCCACTGCCGTGCAGAAGCACGCCATGCAGCAGGTGGTGGACGTGAGCGTGGCCAAGGTGCGGCTGCTGTCGGAAATGCTGGATGCCAACAACCAGATGATGGTCGTGCGCCGCGAGATGCTGATCCGCCAGGGCGATGCCCGCGAGGCCGACGAGCAGCGCATTGCCGACCTGGTCAAGCGCTACGAAACCAGCTGGACCCGCTACCAGGCGCTGCCCGGTGATGCCGACGGCAAGGCGATTGGCGAGGCCATCGCGGCCAAGCGCGCCATCGCACGGCCCCTCAACAAGCAGACCAGCGAGCTGATGTCGCAGGGCGATTTCCCCGGCGCGGTGGCCCTGACCCTGGGCCCGGTGCAGGAAGCAGCCAATGGCTGGAACCAGGCCCTGGCCGATGGCGTGGCCTACGAGGAAAAGGAGAGCCGCGAAGCGGCCGCCGAAGCCATCCGCCTGGGCGAGCGCAGCCTGCTGCAGCTGCTGGTGCTGGGCGGCGTTGCGCTGCTGGTCGGCATTGCGGCCTCGGTGATGATCGGTCGCAGCATGACCGCGCCGCTGGCGCGTGCCGTGCAGTTGGCCCAGCGCCTGTCCAAGGGCGAACTGGACCAGGAATTCCGCCTGGGCGGCCGCGACGAACTGACCCAGCTGGGCGAGGCCATGGCCAGCGTGCGGCAGAGCGTGCAGGCCGCCATCGGCGCGCAGCTGCAGATGGCCGAGCAGCATGAGGCTGGCGCGATCCGTTACCGCATGGATGCCAGCGCCTTCCCCGGCGACTTCGGCCGCATGGTGCAGGCCACCAACACGCTGGTGGAATCGCACGTGCAGGTGGAACTGCTGATGGCCGAGGTCATGCAGCGCTACGCGATTGGCGATCTCAGCCGCGATCTGCCGCAGTACCCGGGCGAGAAGGGCGAATTCACCCGCACCCTGGCGGCGGTGAAGCAGAGCCTGATGGCCATCAGTGCGCAGATCGACGGCCTGGCCCGTGCAGCGGGCGCCGGCGATTTCAGCGTGCGTGGTGATGCCGCTGCGTTCCAGTTCCAGTACCAGGCCATGGTCGAGCATCTGAACGCGATGATGGCCAGCTCGCAGTCCAGCATTTCCGATGTCTCCGAGATGCTGCAGGCCATTGCCCAGGGCGACCTGACCGCGCGCATGGAGGGCCAGTACCAGGGCGTGTTCGCGCGCATGCGCGACGATGCCAACACCACCACCGCGCAGCTGACCGGCATCGTGCGCGGCATCCAGGATGCGGCCGGCAGCATCAACAACGCGGCGCAGGAACTGGCCGCCGGCAACAGTGACCTGTCGCGCCGTACCGAACAACAGGCGGCCAATCTGGAAGAAGCCGCGGCTTCGATGGAAGAGCTGACCTCGACCGTGCGCCAGAACGCCGAGCTGGCCCGCCAGGCCGACAGCGAAGCCCATGCGGCCGGTGCTGCGGTGCGTGCCACCGAACAGGCCATGGCGCAGATGGCGACGGTGATGGGTGAGATCGACCAGTCCTCGGCACGCATCTCGGAAATCTCCGCCACCATCGACGGCATCGCGTTCCAGACCAACATCCTGGCGTTGAATGCCGCCGTGGAAGCGGCGCGTGCCGGCGAGCAGGGGCGTGGCTTTGCCGTGGTGGCCAGTGAAGTGCGCACCCTGGCCCAGCGCGCCGGCGTGGCCGCCAAGGAGATCAAGGAACTGATCGACGATTCGGCGGCCAAGGTGCGCAGCGGCCTGGACGTGACGGTGGAATCGCAGGCCGCCATCGCGCGCCTGGCCCAGGCCAGCGCACGCACCAACCAGCTGATGAGCGATATTGCCGCGGCCAGCAAGGAACAGGCCGCCGGCATCGAGCAGGTCAACCAGGTGGTGGTGCAGATGGACCAGGTGACCCAGCAGAACGCCGCGCTGGTGGAAGAAGCCACCGCGGCCAGCCGCGCGCTGGAAGAACAGGCCGAAGCGCTGGCCACGTCGGTCGCGGTGTTCCAGCTGGAGCAGGGCACCGCTGCCCGCGCTGCGATGGCGCGCGCGGCCTGACCGGCCGCCCCCCGGGGGGGGGGGGGGGGGGGGGGGGGGCGGGGCGGGGGGGGGGGGGGGGGGGGGGGGGGGGGGGGGGGG